>NZ_JAASHC010000045.1:0-31506 GCF_019734355.1 Bacteroides sp. K03 | reverse complement strand
AAAATAAAGAACTACAGTTTTTTAATCTGCGTTCATCTGCGATCATCCGCGTTTCATCAGAGAAAATAATATCTCTGCGCCCTCCGTGTCCTCTGTGGTGAACTGATTCATTTCGGATCAGGTTTGAATTACTGATTCGTATTACTTTTTTAATTCCGTTTTCTCTCCAGTTCTACCGTGATGTCTTTCATCTTCTTCTCACTCAACGGATACATACTGATAAATAGTACACTCAGCACTGTACCTATTGCCGGCAGGAAGCTCAGGAACATTTTAATGCCATGAATCGCTTCGGCACTCTGTACAGCATTGGCCTTGAAACCAAAATAAGCAAGTAACCAACCGGTGATAGCACTACCGATTGCCCAACCGAATTTCTGGCTCATGGAGGAGGAAGAGAATATCAGTCCGGTAGCCCGATTGCCGGTTCTCAACTCAGAATAATCGGCACAGTCGGCGTACATAGACCATAACAGTGGGAAAATGCTTCCGGCACAAATACTAATCAGTATCTGGAAAACGAATATCAGTGCAATGTCTCCCTTTCCAAACCAATAGAAGATGATGCTCAGTACAGTAGCAATCACCATGGCACCCATGTAGGTAGCTTTCTTACCAATACGGTTGCTGAGTGGAGCAGCAAGGACTACCCCTACGATATTGGCAACCTGGCCTACTGCCAGATAAAGCCCACTTAACACAAACGAGACTCCGAAGAAGGAAACAGTAGCATAATCTTCCTCCACAATGAAGTACTTGAAATAGTAAACCGTGGCCCCGTCGCGAACAGAGTTGAAGATCAATGCAGCAATACCTGCACCGAGCAGAATCCACCAGGGTTTATTGTGAAGCAAATCTTTCACATCTTCCTTCAACGGGCTTTGCGCTTCCTTGATAGGTTTCACCCTTTCGCGCGTCAATGCGAAACAGCCATAGAACAGTATCGTACACATGACTGCTATGACTATCACACTCATCATCCAGCCGTGTTGCTCACTGTGTCCCTGGCTAAAGTAATTCACCATCGGCATAAACAGCAACAGAGCTATGAAGCTGCCGATATAGGCAAATGTCATGCGATAAGTAGACAGTGTATTCCGCTCCTTCGGATCAGGACTCATCACTCCCAACAATGAAGCATAAGGCACATTGATAGCAGAATAAATCATCATCATCAGCGAATAAGTGACATAGGCGTATATCAATTTGCCGGTATCACTCAGATCGGGAGTAGTGAACGTCAGTATGCCAATCAGCCCGAAAGGAATGGCAAGAAACAGCAGATAAGGACGGAACTTTCCCCAACGGGAATGAGTACGGTCAGCAATGATTCCCACGATCGGATCGAAAGCCGAATCCCAGGCACGGGTAATGAGAAACATAGTACCGACCACAGCAGCCGGAAGTCCGAAGACATCCGTATAGAATATCATCAGGTAAGAGCCAAACAGTTTCCAGAACATGGACGAAGCCATATCACCGAAACCATAGCCTATTTTTTCTTTAAGTTTTATCATGGTAGAAAAAGAGTAATTAGTGATGAGTGAGTAGTGATTAGTGATAAGCAATTAGTGAGTAGTGATTAGTAGGCTGCGCAATTATACCGCATGGCACTAATCACTCATCACTACTCACTAATCACTATTTTCTTGTTTTTCTCTATCATCCTCTTCAGCGTCTCCACCGAAGCAGAAGAGAAAAAGCCATCCTGCGGTGTATGCAGGCAGTAGTCCACCAACTTATCAATGGTAGATGTAGCTACATGCATACGGGTATCCGAAGAGGCATAATAGATAAACACCGTTCCATCTTCATCAGCAATCCAGCCGTTACTGAACAATACATTCGATACATCACCGATACGCTCTTCACCCTCCGGAGCCATAAAATATCCGGCAGGGGCGGCAATCAGCTTCGTCGGATCTTTCAGATCAGTCATATACATATATAATACATAACGCAATCCGGCAGCACATCCGCGAACCCCATGAGCCAAATGTAACCAGCCTTGCGGGGTCTTTATCGGGTGCGGTCCCTCTCCATTCTTCACCTCTTTAATAGTATGATAATAGCGTTTGTCTATAATAACTTCTTCTTTCACCTCGGCATGCGTCATGTCATCTACCAATGCCCAACCGATACCGCCACCACTTCCGGCATCAATAAATCCATCTTGCGGACGGGTATAAAGTGCATATTTCCCCTCAACGAACTCCGGATGCAACACAACATTACGCTGCTGGCTCTTTGTTTTCAGATCCGGAAGGCGTTCCCAGTTCTTCAAGTCCTTGGTACGGGCGATACCGGCTGTAGCCGTTGCCGACGACAAATCTCCTGCCGGAGCATTATCGTCAGGTCGTTCGGCACAGAAGATACCATATATCCAACCGTCCTCATGAGCGGTAAGGCGCATATCATAAACGTTCGTTGCCGGAACAACATCTTCAGGCATCGTCACCGGATAATCCCAGAAACGGAAATTATCTACTCCGTTAGGACTCTCTGCAACGGCAAAGAACGATTTACGGTCAGCACCTTCCACGCGTACCATCAACAGATACTTTCCGTTCCATTTGATGGCACCGGCATTCATGGTTGCATTCATGCCGATACGCTCCATCAGATAAGGATTCGTCTTCTCATCCAGATCATAACGCCAGAATACCGGCGTATGGGCAGCAGTCAGCACAGGATGTTCATAACGGGTAATAATACCATTTCCACCTTTCATCGGATTGTTTTTGCGGGCGAGGAATTCCTCATGTTCGGCCAGCAAGGTAGCAATTTTGTCTTTAAATAGGCTCATAATCGAAGTCTTTTCTGTTTTATAATTTAGTTTGATAGTTTATTTCGTAACGTACAGTCCATTCACATCACCAACAAAAAGAGTGTTGGGAGCCTGGTAGAATTTCACAAAATCCGCTGCGGATATTTGTCCGGGATAAGGAGCATAATAATGATTATCCCGTTCACGAGCATTACGCCACACCAGTACATAGCTGATTGGATATTTGCTGATAACCGGCATCAGCGTCTTCGTCCACCATGTAGAATCAGGAATTGTTTCAAAACCAGTTTCGGTGATAGCAATAGGTTTATTGTGTACTCTACCTACTTCTGTCAGAATAGCCAGTGATTTGTCCAGTGTCTCCATATACTTCTGACGATCGAACTGATACGTATCAAAACCGATAAGGTCGATGATTTCATCCCCCGGGTAACGCTCCAGATACTCGGTACTATCATTGGGTTCCGAACCGGGAGAGTAGGCATAAAGCAGGTTATTAACACCTTTCTCCTGCATACGGTCATAAGTCATCTTCCACAAAGCTTTATACTGGCTGGTTGTGCAAAGATTCTGCCCCCACCAGAACCAACTCCCGGTATGTTCATGCCACGGACGGAAAAGCACAGGAACTTTCGTGCCATCTGCCCTGGTAAGAGAATTCATAAAAGCGGCTACTTTATCGAGCCAGCCAAGAAACATCTCATGATTCACACCACCGGGAAGGATAGAAGCTACTACCGTAGTATCGCTCACATCCCAGGAGTCTTTACCGGTCAACGGATTGTCAAGATGCCAACTGAGAGAACTCATACCACCCCGGTTATATTGTGCAATGATTTCATTCTTCACTCTCTCAAAAGAAACATTATCCAGATTTCTGTCTCCCCCCAGTTCGATGCGTCCGAGATCGAAGGACATCACAGCAGGATAATCACCACAAACACTTTTTACATCACTGCGATCCGGATCATCCTCCCAGCCGATACCATACACCGGATCATCATGATGCCCGAACATAAATCCTTGTGCAGGTATGCGTTTCAGGTTCTCCAACAGAGCTTCCGTTTCCTGGGTTCGTTCCATTTTCTTTTTGTTTGTATCACACGATGTTATGCCCAAAGCTAAGACCATCGTAGCAATTAAAAGGTTTCTCTTTTTCATATCGGTTCGTATCATTCGTTTCTGTTATTTTACTGTAAAGGTCTCTTTCAGTAACACTTCATCGGCAGAGGAAGGTCCTGCCATCACTATAAACTCGCCAGGCTCCACTCCCCATTTCATCTTCTTATCGTAAAAAGCCAGTTTATCGGGTGTTATAATAAAGTTCACTACTTTACTCTCACCTGCTTTTAATGCAATACGGGCAAAGTCTTTCAACTCCTTCACCGGACGGGTGACACAACTATAAGTATCACGAATGTAAAGCTGTACAATCTCCACTCCGTCACGGTCTCCTGTATTTGTCACCTTCAGGCTGACACCTACACTGCCGTCTTTGCTGATTTCTGTCTCCGTCAGTTTCAGATCTTCATACTTATACGTAGTGTACGATAAGCCGTGTCCGAACGGGTAAAGCGGTGTACTTGGCTGATAGGCTGCATAAGGATGGAAATATTGAGACGGTTTGTGATTATAAATCATTTGTAACTGTCCTACACTCTGCGGGATGGTGATTGCCAGTTTTGCCGAAGGATTCACCTTTCCATACAATATTTCGGCAACAGCTTGTCCACCATACATTCCCGGTGCCCATGCCTCAACAATAGCAGGCAGATGTGTGGCCGCCCATTGTACCCCAAGCGGACGCCCATTGACAAGTACAAGAATAGTCGGCTTGCCCGAAGCAGCCACTTTCTCTATCAACTCATTTTGTAAACCTACCAGACTGATATCCGAACGGTCTGTATCTTCTCCGTCTGTCCGTTCTGTCCACCGGAAGCGCATCATATATTCTCCGGCTACTACAATGTTCAAATCTGCATTCCGGGCACGTGCAGCGGCTTCAGCTACTTTCTTCGGATCCATATTACGTGGATCCCAACCCTGATCTACAAAGTCAAACTTCACACCGGGAGCCACCTGTTGCAAGCCTTCAAGAATGGTCGTTACATTCTCCGGCTTCTCAGGAGCACTCCAATCACCCAGAATATTCTGGTCATCGGCATTGATGCCAGTCACCAATACCCGTTTATATTTGGAAGCATCCAGAGGCAGGATACCTTCATTCTTCAATAACACAATGCCATTACGGGCAGCCTCCAAAGCAGTCTGGCGATGCTCGGGACAAAGCCGGATCTTCATACTCTGCTCTTCATCAGCATACGGATTTTCAAAAAGTCCGAGACGGAACTTTACTTCGAGGATACGACGCACTGATTCATCAATACGCGATTCCGGAATTCGGCCTTCTTTTACCAGTTCCGTTACCATCTCGTTCCAATGAATGCCGTGCATGTGCATATCCATACCGGCCATGATAGATTGATAGAAGGCTTCCTTTAAATTGGGAGCAGTAGCATGCAGATCGTGAATATGTTCAATGTCCATCCAATCGCTCACCACAAATCCGGGGAATTTCCATTCACCCCGAAGTACCTCTGTCATCAGCCATTCATTTTCGTGGCAAGGTATGCCGTTGAGTTCATTGTGAGCTGTCATCAGTGACATGGCTCCCGCATCCACTCCTGCTTTGAAGGGAGGGAAGAACACCTCGCGCAGGGTACGTTCCGAAAGATCGGTTGGCGATCCGTTTGTTCCGTTTATAGGCTGACTCCCTCCTACAAAGTGTTTGATACAAGCCAGCACATCTTCCGGGCTGTCCAGGTTCTGCTGATATCCCTTTACAGTCTGTACCCCTATCTGTGTAACGAGATACGGGTCTTCACCATACGTCTCTCCTACCCGCCCCCAACGGGCATCACGTGCTATTTCCACATTGGGATTGAATGTCCAGTGCATATTCATGGCTCGCATTTCCTTTGCCGTTTCCCGGGCTATGCGACGTGCCATTACCGTATCAAACGAACAGGCGAGATTAATATTGGTGGGATACACCGTATTATCCGGTGCATTGGCATTGCCATGGATAGCATCGATACCAAAAATAACGGGTATTTGCAAACGGCTCTTCATGGCAAATGACTGAAGATAATTGGCTTCTTTCAATGTCAACACATGAAGAAAAGAGCCTATCAATCCTTGTCCGGTCCACTCTTCTATATCCTTTTCCGTAAATCCGGGATAGAAAGCATTGGCCGTATTATTCTTCAAGTCCTCCTCTTTCATCACCGCGCTGTTGGCTTTGATATGTTCCACGCCTACAAACTGATTCATCTGGCCTACCTTCTCTTCCAACGTCATACGACTCAGCAAGTCTTCCACCCGGTCTTTCACAGGTGCCGAAGGATCTTTATATACTTCTCCTTTCCCGCCGGAGCAAGAACTGAGTATCATTCCTATTGCTATTGTCATTATAATATTTCTCATAATTTTATCTTTTGTTCTTCCCACACGAAGAGGTACCATTGCTTCCCGGTGCTTCTATTCCCACCGCCTGGCGCACTTCCCCGTACGGGAAGCACCGCTATTTCATGGATGGAATATTTTCTCTTGTGATGACATATGTCTGGTTCATAGCATCCTGCCACCATGCATCATCGGCATGCTGTATCGCGGCTCCTTCACCATCATACCATGGCATGAAGTACAACCATCGTGCTCCTGCATCCCATTGTGCAGATAGTTTTGCCATAGAAACATTGTTATCCATATAGGCACCGCATTCGCTCAATGTTATCATTTTACTGCCATACTGTTCCGCCAAAGCAGTGTATCCAGCTACGGCATCAGTGGCTTCTTTTCCATAGAGGTCACGCCCGATAATGTCTACATATGAATCACCCGGATACCATGCCTGGTCACCACTTTCGCTGGTCCATACCCAAATTAAATTGTTCAGTCCTTGTGCCTGGAAGGTATCAAACATAGCCACCCATAGTTTTTTGAACGAACCGGCATCTTTTCCCCACCAGAACCAGCCACCGGCAGCCTCGTGGAAAGGACGCCAGATAACAGGTATACCAGCTTCCTGCAACAGTTTCAGATGGGTAACAACTTTGGCCAGATCATCGGCAAATACTTTATTCTCCCAAGTGCCTTCAACCGTGGCGTTGGCTGCGTCAAAATGATTGTTTGCACTGTTAAAGCTGTAAGATATCTCATCAGCCCCCGTATCTGCATTCTGCGGATCGGAAGTAGGAACATTCCAATGCCACATCGCAGCTACCAGTCCACCCGCATCCCACCAGTCCTTAACGACGGAAATATCCGAATAGTCAATCCAGTTGGAAGGTGATGCATATAAGTGGATATAGTCAAAGCAATTCATTGCCGGATATTTACCGGTCAGAGTATGTACCCGTTCGGCCTGTCCGATATTCCAGTTTACATTAGCCATAGTAGCAGACAAGGTCTTCTTTCCGTAGTTCTCTAACAAAAAATCATATACCTTCTGCGCTGCCGGCAAAGCATTCGGAGTACACAGGGTAGTTACAATCGTTGGATTGGCTACAGTTGTGAAGTTAATAACAGCTTCGGTAGCCCCCACTTTTGTAGGGCCTATGATAACCCCTTCGGGAATTACCAGTTTATAGTTCTTTCCCTTTTCCAGTCCTGTGGCTTGAACGGTCACCTTACTGAGTGAAGCAGACACGCTGGTGATAGTAGCACCTTCCAAGGTCACCCGGCTATGTTCTGCCGAAGGGGAAAATACATTCTGATTGTAAGTTAATTCAAAGGTGATGTTACCCTCCGGCAGATCAATACTTCCATTTGCAGGAGTACTACTGACCATTCGGGCAGGTTCCAGTGTGGCAATCACCGGTTCTTCGATATCATTGCAGGCCGTTGCCAGATACATTCCGGCAACAGAAAGTAATAGGACATATAATAACTTTTTCATACTCTTAGCTTATTTACTTAAGTTCGACTTTGGTCAGTGTGTAGTTACATCCCGAAATGATCAATCCATTGGTGGTCAGCTCGGCCAACATCGCATCATCGATTATAAATTCATGACCGGTAGCATCAGCAGCTAAATCCACCATCTTTAGATCGGGCCAACCAGCTGTATTCTTTTTCAATCCCACTTGCCAGTAAGTGACTGATGGTTCGAGGTCTTTTATACTAACAACCAGCGTTTTTCCAACTTTCGCATTGACAAACAAGGAAGCATCCATTTGTACCGAACCGCTCCAGCCTCCCATCACCTGCTCTCCTTGCCAAAGAGTTTCAGTAGCCGAGGCTCCACCTCCGGTAGTGATAACAGAAATCTTACTGATAATGGCCTGCTGACCGGTAATGATCATTCCTTTTCCATAAGCCCCGGTCTGGCAGATTGCCAACATGGCAGCATCCATTGAGAAGGTAAAGTCCCGATCATCCGGAGTAAAATCTACGCATCCCCATTCATTAGGAATCACCTCACCCAAAACAGGAAATGCAACCCAGTTACCGTTCATTACCTTTAGTTGCGGAGCAGTACCGGTAGGAGTAAAATAAATCTTAACCTTAGCACCGGCCGACAGGCTTGCAAAGACACTTGTCTCCAGTGAAATATTTTCTCCCCAGCTCGTTCCTAAATCTACAGCTCCTTCAAAAACAACGGTTTCTATTGTACCCGAACCTACAACATCCATAGTATAGGAAATTTCTCCATTGGAAGAAATAAGCGTAATTGTAGTCTTACCGCCTGCATTATTAGGAATAAGCATGTAAAGAGTGGAAGCCTGCAGAATATACTGTGTGTTATTACCATTTACACGGACATTGGTTAGCTTGTCACCATTTTCTATCTCAACCGGCAGGATACTTCCGGCAGTGATTTTTGTTTCTGTATCGGGCAATATAGGAATATAGCAGAATATCGGTTTAGTCACCTCCAATGAAGCACAGATCACTGTTTCGCTATTTTTCATCGTCAGTATCACTTCACCGCTTGCAGCATCTACCGGCACGTTCACTTTCAACTGATCAGCGTCTGTTGAAGTCACTTCAACTGTTTTGTCACCACTGAAGGTGACAGAAGCCACCAAATTCAAATTCTTACCTTGCAACACGACCTCATTACCGGCAGCTACAGGAGCTGGATTATAAGCCTGTACCTCAGGTTTCAATGTAGAAATGACTACCGGAGCAGACACATTACCACTTGCCGTATTCAATACCAGTTCACCACTGACTGCCATTTCGGGCATGAGAACTTTTATCTCTGTTGCTGTCACAGATTGGGGCTTTACTGCTGTTTCCACACCCGGGAAAGTAACTGTAGTGGTCAGCTCCATATTCACACCTTTAACAGTAATCACATCCCTGGCTTTCAAATCGGTTGCAGGACTTACGACCAACTCTGCCGGAACAGCTACTCCGATGTTGGCAATAGCTACTTTTACACCAGAAGGAGCAATCATCGAGATAGCACCATCAGTAACACCTTCGGGTAATGTGAATGAGAGTTCATCTTCATTTATTTCAAATTCCACCGGAGTATCATCAGATAATACAACAGAAGTTAGCAAGTCAATGTCCTTCACAGTTACTTTGATTTGTGTACCCGGCTTTACATCAGTCAGATTCAGCACACTCTCCACAGACGGCAGTACCACCTGTAATTCTTCCTCTGATTCCAGTTCAACAGGAATTGTTGCATTATCTGCCAGAGTAATAATACCGGTTTGTGCTTCACGAGGCACCACTACCACAATCTTCTCCCGTTCATGTGTGATGAACTCATCAGCGCCTACCTCTACGTCTTTAGCAAAAATCACCCGTTTCATCAGATTGAGATATTCACCTTCAATTGTCAACTCATCGCCAGGCTTTACCGGAGAAGGAGATATTGAGGAGATGGAAATGGGCTCTGTATAGGAAAGTTGTGATTTAGAAACAAGTTCCACTCCTCCGACTCCCTTCAGTCTCACATAACCCACTACAGCATTCTGAGGAATCACAACTTTGATATGCTGATTATCGACTACTTCGATATCTGTAATTTCTATATTATCGGGTAACACCACGCTCGTGACACGATCCAGGTTCCTGCCGATAAAAGTTAACTTACTACCACGCAGGGCTGGACTGGGCCCGAAAGCCTCCAGTAGTATGGCACCGGACTCATCATCATCGTTGTTGCATGCCGTGAAAGTCACAGAAAGAACAATGAGCGCCACCCATATCATTTGATTGAATATTCTATTGAGTTTCATATCTTTCATATTTATAATTAAATTTATCATTCGGCTTCTACAACACGAACATTATCAATGTAAAAGGTCGGGGTACATTCTGTTCCGGCTACACCGCCTTTACCTACAAACAGGGTGATTCCTGAATAATGACCGGCTGCTTTCACGCCTACTTCCGCTCCGTCTCCATTATACTTAAAGTCACTCATCGGAATGGTTACCGTAGTCCAACCATTAGTAGTATAAGAGCCGGTAGCAGTCCAAGGCATCCACAATGCACGCGGATAGGTAGCATCAGACATATAAGCATTATTAGGATTCCCTCCTGTAGCACCACCCTCCTGCCAGTTCAGCCACACTTCATCGGCACCGGTAAATATAATCTGAAAGGCCGCAGCCGACCATACGTCCGGAATATTAACCTCAAACTTCAACACATATTTATCCAAAGTGCCTGCATTGAAGAAATCAGAATCAGTAGTACGGTACGTCCAGCGTTCATAACCAAAGTTACTGTCATCCCAGGTGTCATCACTCATCTTACCTTTGAAAATCAGATACTGCCCGCTAATACCCTCTTCGGTACCATAACCTGCACCGGCATGCCAACCATGATTGTAACCACCGTCAGGGAAGAGAGTGTCAAAGTCAAGAATAATATTACGATTGTCACGAAAGTTAAGAGAACTCTCGCCAGTACCATATACTGAAGTTACTCTAACAGGACCAGGTTGTGCACCGGCAGGTACTTTTACGGCAATATTGTTCACATCATGACTGACTATTTCACCATCTACATCTCCTGTAAAAGTAACCTTCAACGGATTAGCATCCTCATTGACAAAATACAATCCCTGGATATAGGCGATATCACCTTCGGCGACATATTCACAGGTCATCGATTTAACCGACGGGACAGGAACTTTCGTCTCAAATGAATAGTAACACGAATCATTATTAGTATACAGTTTTATCAAATCCTGCTTTTCACCCGGAATACCGGAAGGGATACTAACGATAATGGCATTATCCGTAACAAAATTCGGATTTAGCTTGACCTTCTGATCATTGAAGTAAATGGCATTTACACCACCCAAATGTTCACCGATAATGGCAATGCGATCGCCCAGATAAGCACTCGTCAATAAAGAGTCTGAAACTGCAGCATCGCAAGGACGGATGTATCTCACCAAGGGAGCACCACCGTTCGCACCCCTTCCATCATCATCAGAGCATGCACCGAAAAAGGTTAGCGTTAATACTGCAAGAGCAATGTTGAATATATACTTATTCATAATCTTCTTAAACTTAGAGGTTAAAATTGATAATCTACAGGGTCCCGGGTAATGGAAGGAGTCTTGGTTATTGTCTCCGCCGGAACAGGTAATACCAGATTACCGGCACCGATTGTTATCTTTGCTATATCCGGATTGATATAGAAGATAGAACCTTTACCTCTTGGATCATCATTCGGATTGAGAGAAGTGAAACCGCCATGGTAAGCGCCCACAGCATTGCGTTCCTGCCAGGTAAACTGACCATTGGAAACATACTGACGCTGGCGTTCCATGCCATTCAGGTAAGCAAGCGCCTTATTCATGTCACGATACGCAATACGCTTTACATCAAAGAAGTTTATACTTTCAAGGGCAAACTCCACGCGACGCTCTTTTATCAGTTCATCATAGGTTATGGTTGTTTTTTCCCAGGGAAGTCCGGCACGCAAACGAATCTGTTTGAATACATCCAGTGCCAACACATCGTTTGTAGAAGAACCGGCACCAATACATGCTTCTACATAACAAAGATAGATATCGGCCAGACGCAACAGATAAATGTTATTTCCGGCATCCTGATTGGAAGCTCCGGCCAAACCGCCACAGTCGTCATTCGCACCTATTACATATTTTCGGACATGGGCCAGCATTTCGTTGGACGACTCTGTACTCTCATCTTCGGAGAAGTTGCTGTACGTATAACCGCCACCACCCAGATTTCCATACTGATCGCCATTGCGCATGTAAGTATAGTAACGGCGAAGATCACCAGTTTCAAATGTTTCCTGCAAACTCAGTGTAGGACCTTTACCTGATCCCCAGGAAGATCCTAAAGTAATCAAAGCATTACGGGAGAGGGATACATTGCGACTGTTACCGTAACCATATCCGTCATTCGTACACTGAATGGCAAACAAAGACTCTGAGCTATTGTTTCCTGCAGGATAAAACAGTGTTGATAAATCTCCGTAAAGACTAAATCCGCTCTTGTTTATCACTTCGGCTGCATACGCTTTAGCCTTCGCAAAATTATCGGCAGATGCACCGTCAGACAAGTGAGACGCCATTGTGAGGTGTAACTTTGCCAACATTCCGATAGCAGTATATCCGGAGCAACGCCCTGCCTGAAACGGAGAAGCCGGAAGATTATCCTTAGCAAATTCCAGATCCTGACGAATGAATTCATAAACGCTTGCCTGTTTATTACGGATCACCTGATCACCGGAAATGTTGTTGTCGGTAATGATAGGCACATCCTGCCAATATTCAGTGAGCAGATAGTAAGCAATACCGCGAATACAACGTGCTTCGCCAAGCGCACGATTAATGATCGTTTCAGAAATCCCATTCGTGCGGGCTGCATCCGGCATGCCATTGATGATGTTATTGCAGTAAGAAACAACACGGAAAAGGCCATTCCAACCTTGTGTCAGATAAGTGTTGCCATTCTGGAAAGTCATATAATAGAACTGTCCTTCCTGGTCAAATGTATAAAAAAGATCACCTGCCAATTCATCACCTGCCATCCACATAAAGTTCATATGGAAGTCTTGCCAGACAAAAGCACTGTAAAGAGAAGCTGTATTTGCATTGATTGCAGCCTCCGATGTATAATAAGTTTCCAGCACCTGTTCGCTTTCAGGTACAATAGTCAGGAAATCAGCACAAGACGATGTCACCGCTAACAGAGACGACAGACAAATTGTTTTAAATATATTTTTCATATTCGATAATCCTTTAAGTTAGAACGTAATGTTTGCACCCAATGTATATACACGTGGCGAAGGATAACGACCCATATCCACATTGGACAGGCCTACCTGCTGGTTGTATGAACCTATTTCCGGATCAAGACCGGAATATCCGGTAAAGGTGTACACGTTTTGCGCATTAAAATAGAGTTTACAGTTTGCCATTCCAATCTTCTTCAGCCAGACTTGAGGGAAATTATAAGCCAATGAAATATTCTGGATACGCAGATAACTACCATCTTCAATCCAACGGTCACTCATACGATTATTACCATTAATATCATTTCCGCTCCAACGGGGAAGGGAAGAAGTTCCATTGATGAGATAACAATTATCAGCATTCTCCACATTGGTATTGATACCGTCATAATAACCCAGTCTTGCACGGTTGAGCACAGTAGCTGACTGATTGTCCCACTGTGACATCAACCCTTCTGTTTTTACACGAACATAGTTAAGAATATCCCCACCTACCGCTCCGGTCAGTCCGATACCAAGTTCCCAGTTCTTGTATGTAAAGGTATTGGTAAAGCCAAATGTAAAATCAGGATTCGGATCACCGATAATAGTCTGGTCATATTCGTTGATAACACCGTCGGGTACACCATTCGGACCACTGATATCTTTAAACTTCACGTCTCCGACCCATGCACCGGTTGTACGGTGTACACCTACTCCTTCGGGCAAGGCATGGGTACGCAGTTCCTCGGCATTTTCAAACAGTCCGTCTGTAAGGTATCCATAAAATACACCGATAGGCTGTCCTACCTTAATCATAGAAACGGTCTGGAAACCGGCATACCAATCCAGTTTACCATAAATGGTGGTACCCAGTTCATCCAGTTCTTTCACCTTATTGCGATTGATAGAAACAGTGAGGTTTGAATGCCAGTTGAAATCTTTTGTAGCAATATTGTGTGTGTTCAAAGAGATATCAATACCTTTATTGTCAACCTTTCCTATATTCATAAAAGGTGTTTGGATATCCGTCCATCCGGAACCTCCCAAAACGGGAGACACAGAAGGTTGCAACAACAAATCTTTGGTTGTCTTATAATAAGCATCCACAGTCAGATCAATCCTCCCGTTGAATAATCCCAAGTCGATACCCGCATTATATTGTACAGAAGCTTCCCACTTTAAATCCGGATTTGCATTGTTTGCCATGCGGTATGCCGTACCAAAAGCAGAAGGAAAAGCTACCATGGTAGACCCATATCGGTACGTTCCGATATTATCACTACCCACCTGGCCATATCCCAAACGAAACTTCAGATTGGATAGCCATTTCTGAGTCCCTTTCATAAAGTCCTCTCCTGTCACACGCCAGGCTGCCGCAAATGAAGGAAAATATCCCCAACGGTTATTAATTCCGAATTTAGAAGAGGCATCGGCACGTAAAGTTGCAGTCAATAAATAGCGGTCGGCATAATTGTAATTGGCACGTCCGAAAGCGGAAACTTTCGTGGCAGCGTCTTTCCAACCACTATTGGAAGTGAATACACCATCAGCACCGATTACATGAATATCATTAGATGACAATTGATTCTTTTGCAACTGTGTACCTTCCCAAGAAGATTTGGAGGATTCCATACCTGCCATAAAGTTGATATTGTGTTTACCGAAACTCTGATTGTAAGTAGCATATCCCTTCCATATCCAATAAAGACTATGTTCTTCACGTTGCATAATCATGATATCGGTATTCTTTAACTGACCATATTCGTAGCTGGGTTTGAAACCTTTGTTCAGATTATTGGAACCATCAATACCAAACTCGGTACGGAAATTGACATATTTGTTAAAGGTGATCAAAGCATAGGCATTCCCCATGAAGCGTTCACGTAACAGGGTGTTAATCTGGTCGTTTGTCAAAGCAACCGGATTGTAAATAGATGAACCGTTTACTGATTCGGGGCCGGCATAATTGCCATCAAAATCATACACCGGAACAGACGGAGACATTAAAGCAGCCTGCATCACCACCCCATTGATACCATCGTTGTTAATAATTGACTCATTGGTACGAGAGTAAGAAAAAGAGCCACCCATCTTAATATATTTATTGAATTCACTATCCAGGGTCATACGGCCGGTATAGCGTTCAAAGTTTGAATTAAGCAGCATACCGTCTTGTCCCATATAACCAACAGAAAATGCATATTGAGTTTTGTCAGTACCACCGTTCAAAGAAAGATTATGACTATGCATCCAGGCATTACTCGTTACGGCATCTTGCCAGTCAGTACCTTTGCCCAGTAAAGAAGGGTCCAGATAGGCCACATCCACATTAGGTAATACACCTTCTTCATAAAGTTGCTTTTGATAGGTTCCGAATTCACGAAGATCCATCATATCAATTTTCCCGGTACGTTGCTGAAGTGCCGCATATCCATCATAAGTGATATTCGTACGTCCCTTATTCCCACGTTTTGTAGTGATAATAACAACACCATTGGCACCGGAAGTTCCATAAATTGCCGTAGCCGAAGCATCTTTCAATACAGACATGGAGACAATATCACTTGGAGAGATAGAAGCCAGGGGATTTACTACATTCTGTCCGTTGGAACCACCCGACCATTCAAATCCGGCAGTAGAGGTACCTTCACCACTCATCGGTATGCCATCAATAATGTAAAGAGGTTCATTAGTGCCGTTGATGGAGCTTGCACCACGGATACGAATGGAATTGGCCGCCCCCGGAGCACCGGAATTGGCTGCAACCTGCACACCGGCGACGCGTCCTTGAAGCATCTGGTCTACATTGGTTACAATAGATTCTTTCAGCTTATCACCTGAAAGGTTGGCTACGGAACCGGTCAGATCACTTTTCTTCATCGTACCATAGCCTACTACCACTACTTCGTCCAGCATTTCCGAATCTTCCTTCAACGCCACGGTTACCGACTTTTGACCGGATTGTAATGTAACTTCTTGCGTCTTATAACCAATACTGGAGAATACAAGAATTTTCTTTCCCTCAGGAACATTCACACTAAACCGACCATCAAGGTCGGCAATAGCACCTACCGTAGTGCCTTTCACCAAAATATTGGCCCCGATCAGAGGAGAACCGTCATTCGCATCAGTCACGATACCGGTAACGGTGGTTTGTTGGGCCGTCACATAGCTACTCATCAGGAGTGCTATCAGAAACAACATAATGTTCTTCATATCAACACATAGATTTAAATAAATGATTTACATTTTTACGTTAGCAAAGGTAGGAGCAAGTGGTAAAAGAGACAAGTACAATATTATCATATACTAATACAATTCTACCACTTATAATCTTTACACTCTTTGTTTAGAGCAGACTCTTACTTTCTACTCCTTTTACGCATCTGTTTTTCAAAGAAGTCCATCTTTGTTTTCCACCAACTTTCAGGTGTATTGTGCCCGTTCAAAGGATAAATATGGTACTCTTTCTCAGTTGATATACGGTTGTAACCGGAGAAGTTTGTATGTGGCGGACAAACTTCATCCTGAAGGCCAACGCCCATAATAACCGGACACTTTATCCAACCGGCAAGGTTCTTTATATCAAAATAAGACAAAAGCTGATACAATTTTGCATCACTTATCCCCATCTCTTTCTGCTTTTGAAGAACAGGTTCTGCCGGCCAATGAACAATCTTGAAGTAATCGGGATAGTCAGAAAGAAAAGGAATGGTAGGAGCAATGGCACAAAAACGATCATCGAGAGCAGCAGCGGCAAGAGTAAATGCTCCACCTTGACTACCTCCTTCGGCAAAGATATAGTCAGTATTCACTTCAGAACGGCTGGTAACGAAATCAATGGCACGAATTAAATCCATAAAGGCACCCCGATAATAATAATTTTCTTTGGAATCCAGTCCATAGGTTATCCAGTCGCCATAGGTATTGACCGGTTCTTGCAACCCTTGCCCACGGGTGGACAATACAAATTCTACATAACCGGAAGTACCACCGGGAACCCAGGGTTTTGAGCCATATCCCATATAAGAGATAATAGCCGGATATTTCCCTTTCTTTGCAGGAGTAGAATAAAAACCGGATATCTCAACACCACCCAACGATTTCATTTTCACCCGATAGAGCCTGCGCTCTGTATTGGAAGAATCAGGAATCAAAGTTAACTGATATTCGGGGACTATCTCCGCCAAATCCGCTTTCGCCTTTTCCCAAAAATCTTTCAAATCGGGTTGATTATCAGGCAGAGAAAGGATACTTTCGGGTTCATATCCAATAGTAAAGTTTTTAATCATCCGTCCATCCTCAGAAAGAGCACAACGATAAAAACCCGGCGCAGGAAGGGTAAACGAAAATGTGATCTCTGTAGAATCTCCCTTCTGTAAAAGAATTGACTGAGAAAGGGCCAAGAGTGGCTGATGCCGGTCTGTAGAAATATCCAACTGTAAAACAGCCGGAAGGGTCACCTCTTTATGGTTAGCAACAACCACCTGAATAACAGGATTGGCTGGCGAATAAAAAACCCAATCATTCGTTTGTTTCACCTCATAATCCAAATTGGGTTTTACCTGATCCAACTGTGCAGATAAAGTTAGTGAATACCCTAACAAACATAAGTTTACTAACCAACTTTTCATTTCTTTGTTTTCTTATTAAGAGTAAGACGATATAATACCACATCATGACCAGGAACAATAACACGCTTCACTTTCCGGGTATTACCTTCGTCCTCTTTTGTCCAAAGATTGCGTATATTATATACTTTAGAGTCAAAATTAGTAAAACGCTTTGCTACCTCATCATACAAATTGAACTTCTGCCAGTCAATGCTATACTCTTGAGAGGTGGTGGTACGATTGAGAATACAGAAAGCCCACTCATCATTCACTAATGGTTTGAACCAGAATTCCAATCCGTTTTCTGAAGCAAACTTCAAGCCTTGAATACCCAGACTGTCCTGATCAAGTGCAATTACTTCCTGATTCATAATAATCTCTTTCGTATCCTGGTTCATGTTACGAATGTCATTCCCAAGGATCAGTGGTGCAGCAAGCATACACCACATGGAAAAGTGAGCACGATCTTCACTAACAGTCTGTCCATTGCCAACCTCCAACATATCAGGATCATTCCAATGTCCCGGACCAGCATACTTGCGAAGTCCATTCTGCATGTCAAGTATCTGAAGTACACCAAAAGCTTTCCAACCCGGATGCTCATCTACACAATCGAAACAATTATAAATATCTCCCGTTGTACGCCAAGAATGTCCAGTTTCGGAAGCCCACTCCCAAGGTTTGCTATGCCCCCACTCACACATGCTGAAGTAAACCGGACGTCCGGCAGCACGAAGTGCATCACGCATCAAGTTATAAGCTCCCACCGGATTAATGTCTTCGGATTCACACCAGTCATATTTCAGATAGTCAATTCCCCATTTAGCGTATTGCAAAGCATCCTGATATTCATGACCGAAGCTACCCGGACGTCCACCACAAGTTTTTCTGCCAGCATCCGAGTAAATACCCAGTTTTAATCCTTTAGAATGTACATAATCAGCGAGTGCCCTGATACCTGATGGAAATTTAACGGGATCTGCCTGAATAAATCCAAGGCTATCACGTTCGCCATGCCAACAATCATCCAGATTCAGATAGATGTATCCGGCATCTCTTAATCCTGTTTCCACCATTGCGTCGGCAATGCCTCTGATTATTTCTTCGTTTATATCACAGGCAAATTTGTTCCAACTGTTCCAGCCCATTGGCGGAGTATCAGCCAATCCTTCAAATTTCTGCGCCTTCACTCCGAAGGGTATACACAACAATGCCGCTAATACAGCGACTAAAGTAATCTTTCTCATAATTTTATGTTTTCTTATTTCGTTAATTTCAATTCGTCACGAATGATCGTACCCCACTCCTTCAGATCACTATCCTTCCAATCTCCTTTAGAAGAACCGTATTTCTGAATCATAGAACAGGTTTCATCTTTATCGGCTATGGACCAGGCAGCCCAACTGATGCTGTGTTTTTTCATCCACTCCAACCACCTGCCCCACTCTCCGATATCGATGGGGCCATCACCTGTAGCCTCCATTCCGGCACATTCGGATACAAACAAAGGAAGTCCCTTCTTCAAAGCATAATCCGCGCGGTCACGAAGCTCCTGTCTGTGAGTTGATGCATAGAAATGTAGAGTATACATGATATTGGTATAGCCGGTTATAGGATCGTCTGCAGCCAAATGAACGTCCTGGTCCCAATGGGGAGTGCCTATCAGAATAAGTGCTTCCGGATCAATGGTACGAATAGCATGGATAATTTCTGTCGAATAGGCCTTTACATCTATCCAGGAATCTTCAACCGGTTCATTGAATATTTCATAAATCACGTTTGGGATCCCTTTATAACGAGTGGCCATCTGCGTAAAGAATTGTCTGGCTTCTTCGGTACGGATGCTATGACTATGCCAATCTATAATCACATAAATGCCACTGGCAATTGCAGCATCCGCAACCGTAGTAATGCACTGAAGAGCCTGTCCCGGAGAGTGAATGTAAGCACCTTCCGGTTCTACTCCCATAGCTGCCCTCACAAGTGAGCATCCCCAGTCATCATGCAGAAATTGGACGGTAGAAGCATTGTAGAATCGGGGCCACCAATTATGCCAGCCATAACTCACCCCTTTTAATACAATACTTTCGCCTCTTTCATTAACAAGAGAGGTTCCTCGCACTGACAGGCAGCCATTCCGTTCCACCACCGTTTTCTTCGTTCCCGATCCCAACTCTCCTATTTCTGTAGCGCATCCTGTTGTAGTAACACTGCCAATCAAAAAGAATAATCCTATTAATAGGTACTTCATAACTTACAGATTATTTTAGTTTTACACTGGCTGCTTTCACAATATCTACTGTGCTATCTGTTGCAAAAACAGAATTCAGTCCTTGTTCTTCTTGTGCCGGATCACCCGTATAGTCATCGCCTTTCTGCCAAAACACACGCTCGGAAGAAGGAGTTGCAAAACCACCCCATGCCCAGAAGTTACATCCGGCAAATAATCCACCGGAAGCATCTTTATCAGAAATCAGACCAAACACATAAGAATAGTACGCATCTCTTGCGCCGGTAGTACTTTCTTTCGAGAACTGAAAACCATCACGGGGGAAACCAAATTCTTCAAGAACCAGCGGTTTTCTGTACTTACGAGCCACTACCAGATGATCATCAATATAAGCTTTGGTCTTGACTTTTGCTGTTTCAAGTTTTTCCTGTAAACTATCTTTAGGTGCCCACCCCCAGTTATAGGGCCAAATATGAATATTCATATAATCGACATTCGGATCAGCATGAATCTGCTCAAACAGAGCCATATCCTGTTCGCACCCCCACATCCCCTCACTACCGGTAGACACCAGATGATTTCTGTCCAATGACTTGAGTTGAGCTGCCACCTGTGCAATCCAGGCAGCAAACAGTATTTTGTTTTCATCAGAAAAAGCACGAGGTTCATTACCTACCTGCCACGACATAATGGTCGGATCATCCACATATTTTATATTCGTATATCTATTGACACGGCTTACCATATCATTCACATAATTGGCAAACAAAACCTTCGCACTATCCGATTGCTGAAACAGTTTCACATATTCCATATAAGCCGGCCATCCATCTACTGCCGGCACAGGTGCTTTACCATAACCTGCCCATTCGAGATACTGTCCATATCCACCACTCCACTCCCAGGAGTTATTCAAATAAAGTACAGCTAACATTTTACGCCTACTCATTTCGGCCAGTAAATAATCAAGTCCGGCTAAAATAGTATCATTATATACTCCGGGAGCTATTTGCAAGGTAGGTTCTACTTTGGCAGTAACACCCCGATTACCGTCAGAGCCCACTAATATACGAAGATTATCTACCCCGATACTTTTCAAAAAATCCAGCTCTTTACGAAGGCGTTGGCGATCTCCTCCCTCACCTTCGGAACCGAGTATCGCTCCATACCAGAAATTAGTACCTACGTAATAATAAGGTGTATCATTACGCATAAACTGCCCGTTTTCTACGCGGACGAAAGGAGAAGAAATGAGGGTCTGTTTTGGAGTACAAGCTCCCAATAAAGTAATAGAAACAACAAAGAACGCAATTTGCTTTAGCATAATTATCAGATTTAAAATGATATTACAAAAATAGTGCAGTTGAAGTTAAGTATCCAGTATTATTTTATCATTTCATTATACTATTTGACTTTTCAGTAAATAGTAAAGTCTTTTTTGCTGCTTTTTTAGTATAAAAACCATATCTTTGTTTACATACTTAGATATGTAAACCTAATAATTACAAATATGATAAACCCTGTTTATTCACCCGACAACGAGAGATACAGTAACGGTATGAAATACCGTCGTTGTGGTAAAAGCGGAATTATGCTCCCGGAAATTTCCCTGGGGCTGTGGCATAACTTCGGAGATGTAGATACATTTGCCAACAGCCAGCGAATGGCACATTATGCTTTCGATAAAGGAATCACTCATTTCGATCTGGCAAATAACTACGGGCCTTCCTATGGCTCGGCAGAAGAAACGTTCGGTGAGATTATGAAAAAATCATTCCTCCCTTACCGGGATGAGCTGTTTATCTCTACAAAAGCCGGACACGATATGTGGCCGGGCCCTTACGGAGAATGGGGATCAAGAAAATATCTGATGGCAAGCCTCAACCAAAGCTTGAAACGTATGAATCTGGATTATGTGGATATTTTCTATTCGCACCGTTATGATCCGGTGACTCCATTGGAAGAGACATTGCAAACATTGGTAGATATTGTCCGCCAAGGAAAGGCTTTGTATGTAGGTATCTCCAAATACCCGAAAGAAGCTGCTGAGTTTGCTTACAAATATCTGGCAGAAAGAGACGTACATTGCTTGCTCTATCAAGGAAAATATAACCTGTTCAACCGGGAACCGGAAGAAGAGGGTATCCTTCAACAAGCCAAAGAAAATGGTACCGGATTTATTGCATTCTCTCCCTTAGCACAAGGATTATTGACGAACCGATACATCAATGGCATTCCCGAAAATTCACGAATGGCCCGCGGAGGTTTCCTGAAAAAGGAACAACTCACAGAAGAAGTTTTAAGCAAAATCAAAGTACTGAACAAAATGGCAGAGGAACGAGGACAAACCTTAGCAGAGATGGCTCTGGCATGGGTTCTAAAAGATGATTTAGTAACATCAGTCATCATTGGTGCCAGCTCGGTAGCCCAACTGGAAGATAATCTGAAAGCAATAAGAAATACCTCATTTACAAAGGAAGAATTAAGGAGGTTATAGAATTATGAGGAGGTAGGGTTACAACCCTACCACTTCTCACACGATCTTCTTCTTTTTCCTGTAATTCTCCCGAAACTCCTTAGGAGAGCATGCCTTTTTCTTCTTAAATATCCGGTTAAAATTAGAGAGGTTATTGAATCCGCAATCATAGCAGATCTCGGCTACAGACATGGTAGAGTCTACCAACAAGCGAGCGGCAAACCCAAGACGGATATCAATAATATAATCAGAAAGACTCTTTCCGGTACGAAGTTTGAAAAAGCGGCTAAAAGAAACAGCAGTCATTCCTACCATATCTGCCAGATTATTCAAACGAATCTCCTCTTTATAGTGCTCATTGATATATTCCTGTACCTTCTGTACCCTCCGACTATCAGCATGGACATCGATCTTCGCAAAAGAAGAACTGGACAATGTACGGGATTCCTCCTCAAAGAGAGAAAGCTCATACAGAATAGTCATGAACTTAAGCACAGCATAAAATCCTTGTTTTTCAGAAGCTAATGTATCGAGCATGGAATACACTTTCATAATGGCAGACATAGGGAAGCAGAGTCCTTTTTGCGCACGTTCCAACATCCGGCGAATAGAATCGAACTGATTCTTATTAATGAAGTTTTTAGAGAAAAGATCAGGGGAAAACTGAATAGTTATCTCGCGTATCTCTTTTGAGTTGCATTCGTTTTGCTCCCAGACATGCTCCAGATCCTGCCCGGTAATCAACACCAGATCATAATCGCCAATTACTTCCGCAGAGTCACCTACAATCCGACGTACTCCAGCAGCCTTCTCACAAAAGTTCAGTTCAAATTCGGCATGATTGTGAATAGGGTATGTAAATTCCGTCTTATACCGCTCGGCTATATAAAAACAATCTTTGTCAGAGAGTGGAGTAATCTCACGGATAATATAACTTTGCTGCGCATTCATTGTTGTAAAGAGTATTAATCTAAATTCTTAATTATTCCTGCTTAACGCCCTGAAATCTTCTCCTGTAGGATTCTGGAATACATGCAAATCAAATTCCGGAATAATGGCAAGCACATGATCGAACACATCGGCTTGAACACCTTCATAAGGTATCCAGGCTTTGATGGACGAGAAGAAATAGAGTTCGAGAGGAATACCTTGTTCGGTAGGTTGCAACTGACGCACCATACATGTAAGATCCTGGTTGACTGCCGGAAGGCTTCTCAGATAATTAGTCAGATAGGCACGGAATACACCTAAATTGGTCTGACGGCGGCCATTCACTAACACGGAGTTGTCTATTCCATGCTCTTTGTTATACTCTTCTACGACCTTCTCTGTCTCTTCGATATAGTCTTTCAGCAGACGTATTTTCCGGTATTTTGCCAACATCTCCGGAGTACAAAACTTCACACTGTTCATATCAATCCTGATAGAACGCTTTATACGTCGTCCTCCGGACTCCTGCATACCCCGCCAATTCTGAAAAGAATCACTGACCAGAGCATAGGGAGGAATGGTGGTAATGGTATTGTCCCAGTTACGTACCTTTACGGTATTCAAGGTTACTTCAATCACCGTTCCGTCGGCCCCATACTTCGGCATTTCAATCCAGTCTCCCACCTTCAGCATATTGTTGGCAGAAAGTTGAATGCCCGAAACGAAGCCCATAATACTGTCTTTGAATACCAACATCAGGACAGCAGCAGAAGCTCCCAGACCGGTAAGCAGCACCATTGGCGATTTATCAATCAGAATACTGACGATAATAATACCACCAATAAAGAAGAGAATGACCTGAACCGTCTGTAACAATCCTTTCAAAGGACGGTCGCGAAACTGCTCACGCTCGCTGTATACATGATAAAGTGCAGAGAGAAGTGCACTGATAAACTTTAAAAAGACTGCAATGATATAAATCATGCAAATACGTAATATAAAAGTCAGCAGACCGGCATTGGATATGGCAAGCGGTAGCAGTATATACAGAATGATAGGTGCCACCAGATGGCTGAGATAAATCATCACTTTGCGATCAAACACAACGTCATCCCATGTGGCCTTTGTTTTTTTCACAAGCCGGGTAACCGTCGTCAGGATAACATGCTTGCAAATAGCATCTCCCAAAAAAGCAATAGCCAAAATGATAACTAAAATGATAGCGCTCGTTAAATCATCAGTCCACGACTCATTAAATCCCCATGACTGGAGAATTTCCTTGATTATACCTGTAATTTTTTCCATTGTTATACTTTATCTGCCGTTATAATAGGGCAACGGCAAAACACCCTGTTTGTTTCACGTCACTACCCTTTCTCCAGGAATTCCCTTACGTCGTCGCGTAACCATTGGTGAAGATACAGTGCTTTGTATGCACTATTCTTCTTCAACATGATTTCTACGTTTATCTGACTGTTCTGATAACAAGTCAGTTCATTACGAAACTGTTCATCATGTTCTGCCAATTTCTTTATCTCCTGCTCCCGCTCTCTGCGAAGAAGCGTACAAACCGGTATCAGAAGTTTCATCACTACATTATCCATTATATGATGCCCTTGAATATAGAGATAAGTTGTTTCTGGAACCAATCCCAACTTTTCCAGTTCGGAACCCAAGGCATCCACCCGACTAATATAATGAGGAAAACGGGTTTGCAGTTCCGATAGTTTGGCAGAGACCGTCCTTTGTAAAGCTTCCAGACATCGTTCAGGATGCCGCAGATTGACGTCCAATAACCGGATATATGTATTAAAATCACTCATAGGAAACGTGTGTGTATCATGCTGCCGATAGAACCAGACGTTCCAAAGAAAAAGAGGATAAGTTATTTGGGAATATCTCCGCATGAAAGCAGCAAAGTCAATCAACGGACGGTCATTCAATGTGGCCTGTACACATACCTCATGCAAACTCTCTGCAAAGCAATGATGATTTTCGATGGCATAGGTATAGGTTTGAAAGATATATCTGTTTCTGTTTATCTTCCGGGAAGTAGCAGTGGCTCCCTGCAAAAGAAAATCATAATCACTATCCACACAGGCGATGAGGCTTTTTCCTAATTCGGCCGTATTCAGAGTATTCATTAGTACCATCTTCTTCCCCTTTGCCAAAGAGGTGGCCGAAGGAAGCATTACCTGAAAATAATATTCATCATTCTCAAACTCCTCAAACAACGTGCGCCAGAAAGGCACGTCGTCATAACTTTCCACATAAGCTACGATTCTCCGGCGTGTGTTCTTGGGATAAAGCTTATGGGCGGCACTAAAGTAAGAGGAAGTCAGATTGTCGCGTAGGGTTTGAGCCATGCCATGTGAGATTTACGATTGGACGATTTACTATTTACGATTGAAATTACTCTGTATTCTCAATTGTCAACTGTCAATTGTCAACTGTCAATTGTCAACTACATTCGTTGTAATATCGGTTACTTCGGTGACAGCATCGAGCCAGCCCTCCATAATGAGGGCAGGCGAATGAGTGGTCAGTATTATTTGTACATTGGGGTTCAGTTCACGAATCATAGCGATAAGCTTCTGTTGCCACTCGATGTGGAGCGAGGCTTCCGGTTCATCCATGAAAAGAACATAATGTTCATTGTCCTGCACCAATACAGTCAGCAAGATAACAAGCATCTGTTTTTCGCCGGAAGAGAGTTTATAGGGCAATAAGAGCTCACCATCCTGGTAAAAAGCAATATCATTCCGCCTCCGGTCTATTTTCTTTCGGGTATAGCTGAACAGTTCATCTATCTGATCCTGAAAGCGCTTTTTAGCCAACGATAAAGTAGCTGCCCTTTTCCGCTCATCTTCATCATTACCGGCAAGAAGTTCAATCATTTTATTGCCTATATTCACCTGATAATCCAGATAACGGCGTTGCAAAAGATAGAGCTGCCAGTCAAGTTCAGACTTTACATTCTTATCAGCCATCCGGGCAGTAAAATCACCCATAATAAGAGGGCGGTCATAACTACGGATTACATCATAAGGAATATAAGTAGCTTCGGGATCATCAAAGTAAATATCTACCCCGTCTTTCATTCCGTTCTTCATCTCACCGGAAAGGTCCTCCAGATAACCTACAGAGCGATTTAAGATAGTTGTTTTACCAACACCATTAATGCCGGAAAGGATATTCACGTCAGGGCGCAGGTCCCAGGCAATATTAAATCTTTTCCATAACCCTTTTATTTCAATACGCCGGATATATTTGGCTTGTTTTTCCATGCTATTCTTGCTTTATATCAAGGCAAATATAAACAATTCAAATGATAAATTGGTTACCTTTGCAGCAGTTTTCAATAAAGGTCACTAAAAAGATGAATATCAACAAGAACGTACAAGGACATCTGTTTGCCCTTACTGCCAATGTGATGTGGGGACTAATGGCTCCCATCGGAAAATTTGCTTTGCAAGAGTTTTCTGCTCTTTCGGTCACTACTTTTCGAATGGTGGGGGCAGCTGCCGCTTTCTGGATACTCTCCGTATTTTGTAAGCAGGAATATGTGAATCATAAGGATATGCTCAAAATATTCTTTGCATCCTTGTTTGCATTGGTATTCAATCAGGGAGTTTTCATCTTCGGATTGTCATTGACTTCTCCTATCGATGCCTCTATTGTAACTACCACTCTGCCCATCATCACAATGATTGTAGCCGCCATCTACCTGAAAGAACCGGTTACGAACAAGAAAGTATTAGGTATCTTTGTCGGAGCAATGGGAGCATTGATACTCATACTAGGCAGTCAGATTTCAGGAGATACCAATAGCAGTATCTGGGGAGACTTACTCTGTCTGCTGGCACAGCTTAGTTTCTCTATCTATCTAACTGTATTCAAAGGACTTACCCAGCAATATTCTGCAGTCACCATCAATAAATGGATGTTCATTTATGCTTCTATGTGCTACATCCCATTCTCTTATCAGGATGTAGCAGCGATTGAATGGAGCACAATTTCCGTACCTGCCATCTGGCAGGTTTTATATGTAGTATTGGGGGGAAGCTTCATCGCCTATATCTGCGTAATGACAGCGCAGAAGTTACTCCGCCCTACAGTAGTTAGTATGTACAACTATGTACAGCCAATCATCGCGTCTATCGCGGCAGTAGTCATGGGTATCGGTACCTTTGGCTGGCAAAAGGGAATCGCCATCGGTCTGGTATTTCTGGGTGTATATATCGTGACACAAAGCAAGTCGAGGGCGGATTTGGAGAAGGAAGGAGGATTATAGTGATTAACGATTAGTGATGAGTGATTAGTGGCTGCGCTTTATCACTCATCACTAATCACTAATCACTCATCACTAATCACTCATCACCATTCTATAAATTTTCCCCTCGCCTTTCTCTTTGCCAGTTCTTCTTCCAGGAATTTCTGGCGGTCTTTGGCAATATAACGACGGGCAAAAATGTTAGGGACAGCTACGCCTAAGGCTATGCAAAGAATAATAAGAGCAGAATTGATACCGTTGTAAAAGGCAACTGTTACTTCACCTACTACGCCGTGCATGCCGATGAGTCCCAACAAAGAGCGATACATCAATACACCGGGAATCATAGGGATAACGGAAGGAATGGTCAATACGTGATTGGGAACATGAAACCAATGAACAGCTTTCACGGCAATCAGACTGACTACAAAACTACCCATAAATGAACCGATCACCGGTCCGAAACCTAACTCGAAATTCACAAAATTACGTGTACATACAGCAATGATACCACCTACGGCTACCACCCAAAGTAAACGACGCTGAATATTGAATATCATAGAGAAACCCATTGCAGCAATTGCAGCAGCAATCGCATATACATAATAAGGATCGTGGGGAATCATACTCAATTCACTGAACTTTTTATCAATACTGACATCCTCCACTACACATAAACGGATAGCAAGAACAATACCGAAAGCCATAGCTCCCACCATCATAGCGGTATTAGCAGCACGCGTGATGCCCACCAGCAGATAATTATCTATCATATCATCCACAAAATTGATTAACGGAACCCCCGGAACAATAAACAAGGCACAGGCCAAAAGCGGATGATAAGGAGTAGACGAGAGTCCGCTAAACGAAGAAGCATAAGCCAGACAAGTAGAAACAAAAGCCGCGATGGCAATACTCATATATACATTGATACCAAACTCCATGCACCGAGCCCGGACACGGAAACCGATAAAAGCACAAACAGAAGCCAGTAAGAAGGCCATCCAGTCGCAACCAAACAGCTTGCAAAAACCTCCACAAGCAAAACCGGCACCAATGGCTACCAGATAAGGAATGTAATTACGCGGACGGGAGCAGATTTTCTCCAGTTCTTCTTCATACTGATCCAAAGAATAATCATGTTCAATAGCCCGCCAGGATAGTTTACTAACCTCAGAAATGGCAGTCATATTAATGCCATGCTTCTCACACTTCTGAAATTTAGAAAAAGAGTGCGCCTCATCACTGACATTCACGACCAGCATTGTATAGCTTACATCAATATGAAGTTTATCTTCCGGCAACCCCAAATAAGCAGCTACACGCTTCATATTGCGTACAATCCGATTTGTATCCGCAGCACTTTCTACCAATAATTTACCAGTACGAAGCAACAAGTCAAGTTTACGCCTCAGCAACAAAGCTTCTTCCTGCTCAATCACATTATTATTCGTCATCTTTGTATATATATAATGATATTATTCTTTTAGGGGCACAAAGGTACAATTTCCTTTTCAAAAAAGCCCCACCCAAGAGTGAAAGATGACAGATAAAAAGTGAATAAATATCCTTATTTTCTCAATTCTTCAAAATAGGTATCCAATAATGTCTTTGCTGCTATAAAAGAGGTCAGATTACCGCCAAGCACTTGTTGTTCTTTTTCATATAGCATCGATTCAATCTTTACATTATGATAAAAGCTATCGCGAAGCTGCTCATTAATACTTTCATACATCCAGTATTTACTCTGCTCATTGCGTCGATATTCAAAGTATCCGTTCGCCTTCACAAAGTCGATATATTCATAAACCATATCCCATATCTCCTTCACACCTATGTTATAGAAACCGGAATACGTCAAGACCTGTGGTGTCCAGCCAGAGTCGGGAGCCGGGAAAAGATGCAAAGCATTGCGGAATTGGGATGCAGCCAGCTTGGCTTTATCTATATTGCTTCCATCGGCTTTGTTGATGACAATACCGTCCGCCATTTCCATGATACCACGCTTAATGCCCTGAAGTTCATCTCCTGTACCTGCTAACTGAATCAGCAGGAAAAAATCGACCATAGAGTGCACAGCCGTTTCACTCTGCCCCACTCCCACTGTCTCTACAAAAATCTTATCGAAACCGGCGGCTTCACAAAGAATGATCGTTTCACGGGTTTTTCGTGCTACTCCTCCCAATGAACCTGCTGAGGGACTGGGACGAATAAACGAATTGGGATGTACCGATAGTTGTTCCATACGGGTCTTATCCCCCAGAATACTTCCTTTACTACGCTCACTACTCGGGTCGATAGCCAACACAGCCAGCTTACCTCCCTTTTCGAGCACATGCAGACCGAAGACATCAATAGAAGTACTCTTTCCGGCACCGGGTACACCACTAATCCCCACCCGAATGGAGTTTCCGGAAAATGGCAAGCACTTTTCTATCACTTCCTGAGCTATAGCCTGATGTTCGGGCTTCACGCTTTCCACCAAGGTCACTGCCTGACTGAGGATCGTTATATTTCCTTGTACAATCCCTTCTACAAACTCTGCTACAGAGCGCTGACGCTTCTTCGGCTTACGCTTCAGATAAGGATTTACCGATGAAGGCTGCTCAATACCTTTGTTGACAACCAGTCCTTTATATTCTTCGCTGTTTTCCGGATGTTCCATGGTAATGATATTTAGGGATTATCGTTTTATATTAATTTCTACTTTCGGTCGCGCCGGGTCATTCGTGATCATCAGAATACGTAAGTGGTGTTTCTTCTTGCCTGTATTCTTTTTATGAATGGTAACCCGCAGCTTGGTACTTGCACCCGGTTGAAGAACCGTCTTTTTCAGGCTCACTCCTACCGAGGAATTGAATACCTGCAATTTACTGATCTGCAAAGGTGCTTTGCCCGTATTTGTAATAACAATATCATGAGAGGCTTTGTTCTTCTTAGCCAACCGCGCACTGAGGTCAATGTTGTCTTCAGACAAGCGGATGGCAGGTACATTCAGGCTGTCCTGCATGGTCATACCCGAGAAGTCCGGGAGAAGAATAGCCGAAACTGGAATCTCATTCTCCTCGCTCACCTTATCACCGGCAAAACGAGCCAGATAGACAGAAGTCTGTGTCAGGCCAAGATCGGTGAGTTGTTTCGTATCAAGTGTTAGTTTGATCTTTCCTTTCTTTCCTTTCAGAACCACATCCGGCGTTCTTTCCATTTTCAGGTAGGGAGGAAGATGCATCAGTACAGGTTCGTAAGGACGGTCCGACAAATTCACGACACTGAATGTAATGGTCGGTTTTTCTCCCCGGTGTGCATCCGGAAAATCAAATTCGGTACGATCCAAACGGATAGAACCAATAGCATAGGGATGTGTTTTTGCAAAATCCGTAACTTCCTGCACCACTTCACCTACAAATTTCAGATATACCAGACTGGGCTGTGCATTGCTGTAAATACCAATCGTTTTTTCAAAATGACCAAGGGCTTTGGCATCAAAAGTTGCACTGACAGTACCTTTTTCGCCGGGAGCAATCGGCTTTTTCGTCCAATCGGCAACCGAACAGGCACAAGATGTGGTGACATTGGTCAGTACCAATGGCTTATCTCCGGTATTGGTAATGGTATATTCTACAGTTACAGGATGTTTCCATTCTATTTGCCCAAAGTTATGCGTCTCTTTATTGGACGAAAGACGGGGTTGGGCAATGGCAGACAAAGTGATAATAAAAACAGTTAATATAGAGAGTATACTGCGTTTCATGCTTTATATATTATATTTGAAGCACAAATGTAGGAGTTTTCGACGAGATATGGAACGGATTGAAAGGAATATTAATAGTGATTAGCGGTTTAGTGAGTAGTGATTAGTGGGCTGCGCTGTTATAACGATAAAACGCAAATTAACGCAGAATTCTAAGACCTGCGCAAATATTTGTGCAAGAAAAAACAGTTAAATAAGTTAAATGGGTTGCTATC
>NZ_JAASHC010000044.1:0-32847 GCF_019734355.1 Bacteroides sp. K03 | reverse complement strand
AAAGGACATATCTTTCGTAGTTAACATTTATTAAAGCAATATTCTGCGGAAACATTTGGTTTTAATAGAGTATACGAAGATCGTGTTGATTCTCTACGAGCAATGGGCCGTTTCTCACCAAGAAATAAACTAAATATTCATAAGATATAACAATTTGCATGAACATGAAAATAGAAACAATTATCAATTGTTATGAAAACAGAAAATAAAATATTGAATGGAACTTTTTTGATTAACTTTTATTAAAGATCTGTTTTTTATAAATAGTTGGTATTAATAGAGTATACGAGAAGAAAATTTAAAACAGAATCTAAAATCTTGATTTCAATCAAGACTTTTTTTGTTCTGACAGAATACTTTTGTACCAGACAAATAAGAACTGAAAATGAAGAAGGTTATCATCATAGGTGCTACATCCGGTATTGGACGTGGATTGGCAGAGACTTTTATAAACGAAGGGTATATTGTCGGCATTGTTGGTCGTCGGGAACTAATACTACAGGAGATCTGTTCGCAAAGTGAAAATTGTCACTACAGAGTATGCGACATTACCAATGACAATGATACACTTTATCAACTCAATACACTCACTAATGAAATGGGGGGTATGGATATTCTGGTAATTTGTTCCGGTGTGGGGGAAGTAAATCCAAAATTGGACTATCGGCTGGAGAAGCCGACTCTTCTGACAAATGTAATTGGATTTACTAATATTGCGGATTGGGCTTTCCTATTCTTTCAACACCAGCAGTCAGGACAACTTGTTGTTATATCTTCCATTGGCGGTATTCGTGGAAGTGGTGTTGCCCCGGCATATAATGCAACCAAAGCGTTTCAAATGAACTACACAGAAGGGCTAAGGCAGAAAGCTGCAAAATTACCTTATCCTCTATATATCACAGATATACGCCCCGGTTTCGTTAACACAGCTATGGCAAAAGGAGAAGGCTTATTTTGGGTGGCATCTCTTGATAAAGCAGTATGTCAGATATATAAAGCCATTATACGAAAAAATAAAGTAGTCTATATATCCAAACGTTGGAGGTACATAGCATGGTTTCTAAAAATAATTCCTTCTTATTTGTATTGTAAAATGATGTAATGATACAATTCCGGTCATTTATCAATCTTAAAATCATATAGAAATATGTTTTTGTTTAATAACAATCAACTTTATATCCGATATCTTTTAATACCTTTGAGCGTTATTTACAACAAAATCAGATGAGGGTATGATGAGTCTCCGTAAACTACTTTTTTGGGTGTTTATTTGTATATTGACATTGTGTGCTTTAAGATATGGAGTCCTGGAAAGTGCGAATCAGTACATCTATAATCTTCGTAATACACATATTCCTTCTTTTGCCTACCGATATGATGATTTTCTGCCATATCTTCCGCTGATAATTATGTTCGGATTAAAAATAACAGGAATAAAGAGTCGAAGTAACTGGACACAAATGCTGGTTGCTACTGTTTTTTCATTTGCATTGATGGTAATTACTGTCTCTTCAATTAAGTCATTGGCTGGAGTATTAAGACCGGACGGATCTGATTTATTATCTTTTCCTTCGGGGCACACGGCAACCGCTTTTACATCAGCATGTTTGTTGTACAAGGAATATGGCAAGAAAAATATCCTGGTAAGTATAGTGGCCTATTTACCGGCCGTAGTTACAGGTATTACCCGCCAGCTTAATAACAGGCATTGGTTAAGCGATGTAGTAGGAGGGGCAGTGATTGGAATTGTTGCAGTGGAAGCAGGGTATTTCTTTACGAATTTACTTTTCAAAAAAAACAGAACTAAGATACAGATCTGATCTCTATACAATCAAAAAGGAGTCCGGCAATTACCGGACTCCTTTTTCAAACGTTTCTTTCAATAAAATTCTGATAACAACTTTTTTACTCATGGAGCATCACATACCCCCAAATCATAGAATCGGCATTTCCGATTCTATCTAACAATCTTTTTACCCATTTCATAATTTAAACATTTTATATTATATACCTTGAAAACACTGCAAATGTAAAGTAGAAATGTTACGATTGAATTGATATAAAGCAAAAAATATATTTCAAAGTTCTGTTTTTTGATATATGTCAATGAATCCACCTCTTTTTGTATGACAATTATAGATAAAAAAAGACTTCTTCGGGTGTCACTTTATACACCCGAAGAAGTCTCTACTACTAAATATGACTATTTAGAAATGCAGTTTTTATTTTACTTTCTGATTAGTCATTATTATCTTCTTCACCATCAACCAGGTTATTTAATTCAATTTCCAAATCGACTAACTCCTGTTCCCACAATTTTATAATATCTTTGGGAGTATCTTTAGGAGCCTTTTTAATCCTTTCCTGAGCAACAGATACCTGATGCTCCAACTGACTGCGTCTGCCCATATCGGTTATTTATTTATGATTATATAAATTAATTATTACTATGAATAACAGCCACCGAAAGTAAAAGTTTGTTCAATAAAGACTTTTATTACACTAAATATTTTAGACTTTTGAGCTATGCAGTTTTTTATAAACCTCTATGCGAAGATCTCTTTCTGCTTGGGATAGGTGCGCGGGAAGCTCAATTGATGTTCGCGGACTGATTGCCACAAGCACCACATCACCTACACTCTTTTTATACTCTTTGAGTACGTTCTCTATCAACTGACTGGACGAATTCATTTCAGATCGTATCATATTACCTTTTTTCATAATTCAAATTGTATTATTTTAGTTTTATATTTTATAGAAATGATTCTTGTTCCATCTACTTTTAATCAGAGTCTGACGTACTATCAATTTCCTGTTTTTTGTTCATTCTCGAAGCAGATATTCACTGCATTCATACCTTTTATCCCTCGTTCGAGATCGAATGTCACAATGTCATTTTCTGAAATATCAGCCATTACATTGTTCACGTGAAAAAAGTATTTCTCAGTTCCCGAAAGGTCTTTGATAAAGCCAAAGCCTTTGGAAGTGTTGAAGAATTCTACCCGTCCTTTCATTACGGTTGGAATCTCTTTTTCCTTTTTAGGAGTAGATATAACAATTTCCTCCTGCTTTATTTCTTCTTTTTTGATGTTCTCTGTTGGTGGTGTAGAGGTTATCATACCATTTTCATCAACATAGGCAATCATATCATCCAGGCTATTCGCTTTGGGTGATAGTTTTTTTTCTTCTTTTCTTTTTTGTTTTTCCGCTCGGCGAGCGAGTCTTTTCTTTTCGTTCTCACGTTTGTCAACTGTTACGGATTTTGCCATTAAAATTATATTTTGATTAATACTTAAATATCTCAACGTTTGCTGATTTCTGATTAAACCAACTTGTGAGTTGCTAAGAAGAATTCACTTTCCAGTTTATTCATTACTTCTTTTACACTACTTATTTTTTCTGCGAGAAAAGCATTGCTGCCGGCAAATGCATATCCTCTTCTCATATTACCTTTTGCAGCATTATACAATGCTTTGATAATGCAATAAGGGCTTTTTTGATAATCACATGTCTTGATGCAATGAAATGAGCATTTTTTGGGTCTTTCCATACCACTTTCTACGTTATGGATAAACTCTCCATTGATGGCTCTTCCCGGCATCCCGACAGGGCTTTCAATGATAAGTACATCTTCAGGTTTGGAATGGATGTACACTTCTTTAAAAGTTTGGGAAGCATCACATTCCTGTGTTGTTACAAAAATACTTCCCATCTGTACAGCCGAAGCCCCCAGCTCCATAAAACGGGCAATATCTTCTCCGGTAGAGATTCCACCAGCAGCAATTACCGGAATCTTTTTCTTTTCACTGTAACTATTGGCTATCGCTACCACTGCCGGAATCAATGATTCTAAAGCATAACTTTGATCCTGCAGTTGCTCCTTCTTAAATCCTAAATGCCCGCCGGCTTTGGGACCTTCCACCACAATCGCATCGGGCAGATAGTTATAATTGGCCAGCCATTTATCACAAATAATTTTTGCAGCTCTTGAAGAAGATACGATAGGTACCAATTTAGTAGAACTATCCGGTGTTAAGTAGGCAGGTAAGTCAAGGGGAAGTCCTGCACCCGAAAATATTACATCAATTTTTTCATTGATTGCCGTACGAATCATGTCGGCATAATTGGAAAGTGCCACCATAACGTTCACTCCAATAATTCCGTTCGTCTTTTTACGTGCTTTTCTGATTTCCTCTTCCAATCCACTAATACATTTTTCAGTATAAGTTCCTTTTCTTTTAGGATATAGCAATCCTAAACCGGCACACGAAATTACACCCAATCCTCCTTCATTTGCCACTGCTGATGCTAAACCGGACAGTGAGATTCCAACACCCATTCCACCTTGTACAATAGGTATTTTGATTTCAATATTTCCTATAAAAAATGATTCCATAAATTTATTTTGTACTATACTATAAGCCGGATAAACAACCTTGAATATACTTTATGCTAAAGAGTTGACGCATGTATCGACCCAATGAAAAGGTACAGGATTGGAAATTCCTGATATTATATAGAAGAACGGAAAATTAATAAACATTCCGTGAATAAGTAAAAATGAGATAACTTTAATGCAAAAACAAAAGAGGATCTTCTGTTTTTGCATTATCTGGATATTAATATCTTCTGGAGTTATTATAGTTTCTTCCTCCGTTTGATGGTTTTTCTGTACGTGGACGTGCAATGCTTACTGCAATCACTTTTTGATCGTATTCTACTCCGTTAAGCTCGTCAATCGCTTTCTGACCTTCTGTATCGTTTGTCATTTCTACAAAAGCAAATCCTCTTGACTTTCCTGTTTCTCTGTCTAAGATTACTTTAGCTGAAGATACTTCTCCATACTCTGCAAACAAATTATTTAAGTCAGCATCATTTGCGCTAAAGCTTAAACCTGAAATGTAAATGTTCATTTAAAATTTTATTAAAATAAATACTAATTCTGGAGTGAGGGAGATAATTAAAGGAGAGACCTGCTTAATAATACATAAAAAGGAGAACTATGCGATAACGACTTCGTAACTCAAACTCTGAGTACAAAGATAGTACAATAAATCAGAGAATCATACTTTGTTGCTTAATTTAAAAATTAAAAGTGTTCATTGTCATTTATTAGTAGAGCATATTCACTATAAAGCACATGGAGTTTTATTGATTAAAACGCAAATTAACACTGATTTTGCAAATGAATAACATTACTTGAAGTGAGTTGTATTGCATTTCAAACAAAGGTTTTCAAACGGGTATATCTAAAAAAAGAGAATTTCCTGTGACGGAAATCCTCTTCATTTTTCATTTATTGTATAAAGGAAAATATCTTATGCTATTCCATGAGCAGAAACCGTAGAATCGATTTTCTTAATCAATCCCTGAAGCACTGCACCCGGACCACACTCTGTAAAGTCGGCAGCACCATCGGCAACCATATTTTTCACAGTCTGAGTCCAACGTACAGAAGCAGTGAGCTGAGCAACCAGGTTCTTTTTAATTTCAGCAGGATCAGTATGAGGCAATGCATCTACATTCTGATAAACCGGACATTTGGGGGTATGAACTTCTGTTGCATTAATAGCAGCTTCCAGTTCTACTTTTGCAGGATCCATCAAAGGCGAATGGAAAGCGCCACCTACCTTTAAAGGAAGGGCACGTTTTGCTCCGGCAGCTTTCATTAATTCACAAGCTTTCTCGATACCTGGCATTGAACCTGAAATAACAATCTGTCCCGGACAGTTATAGTTAGCAGGAACACAAACTTCGCCTTCAGCTGTAACCGTAGCACAAATTTCTTCTACTTTTTCATCAGGCAATGCAATGATAGCAGCCATTGTAGAAGGAGTAGCCTCACAGGCTTTTTGCATAGCCATAGCACGTGCATAAACCAGTTTCAAACCATCTTCGAATGAAAGTGCACCGGCAGCAACCAATGCGGAAAATTCACCCAGTGAATGACCGGCAGTCATTTCCGGCTTAAAATCGTCACCCATGCAAAGAGCTGAGATTACTGAATGAAGGAAAACAGCAGGCTGAGTCACCTTTGTCTGGCGAAGGTCTTCGTCAGTACCATTGAACATAATATCTGTAATGCGATATCCAAGGATATCATTTGCTTTTTCGAACAATTCCTTTGCTAACGCAGAGTTATCATACAAGTCTTTACCCATACCCACAAACTGGGCACCTTGACCAGGAAATACAAATGCTTTCATATTTTCGTTCTAAATTTAAATTTGCGGGTGCAAAGTTATATATTTTTGTCATACAACAGCACATAATCTGCAATTTTGTGCAATGAAGATACTATTTTCCTTCTAATCTATCTGCCTTATCATCAATTATCTGCGCTTTCTCAGGATTCCAAAAATGGCACAACGGTCCATTCCCTTTTCCTGCAACTATCTCTTTACCTGCGTCAATGGCTCTACTCAGGTAGTTTTTAGCCTTACCTACCGCTTCATTCATGGTACACCCTAATGCCAGGTATGTAGCGATAGAAGAGGAGAGGGTGCATCCCGTGCCATGTAGATTTTTACTTACTATCTTCTTCTCCTTATATATGAATAAGTTTCCGTCAGCACATAAGATATCTTGCATCTCATCTCCCGGCAAATGCCCCCCTTTTATTAATACGGCAGTCCGGTAAATAGCCGAAAGTTCCCGGGCAACTTGTTGCATATCCTCCAATACAACAATCTTTTTGCCCGTTAAAACTTCTACTTCGTCCAGATTTGGGGTAAGGAGAGTCGTTAGTGGAAAAAGTTCTTTCTTTATGATTTCAATAGCAGCATCGTTCATTAACTTTCGCCCGCTGGTAGACACCATCACCGGATCATATACCACATGTTCGGGACGAAATTTACGCAAACAATCAGCTATGGCCCTAACTGTTTCTTCTTCGCTTACCATCCCTATCTTAACAGCATCGGGATGCAAATCTTCCATTACGGCTTCTATCTGTCCGCAGACAATTTCAGCAGGAACAACATGTACAGCACGTACTCCTACTGTATTTTGTACGGTTACAGCTGTGATGGCGGACGCAGCATACCCTCCTAAAGCAGATATGGTCTTGATGTCTGCCTGTATACCTGCTCCGCCCGAACAGTCGGAACCAGCAATGGAAAGAACCACCGGATAATGTTTCATACTTGTTTTTTTATATTTTCAGGGAACAAAGTTAGTATAAATTCGTACTCCTGTCAGAACTTGTTTTAATTTTCCTTTTAAAATTCGTTTCTTTGATTTTTAATATAAAGATGCCTATTTAGGACAACTGATTATGGAAGAAACGTACTACTTTTGCTGCATAAGCTCTAATTTAGAATCAATCGTAATATAGAATGTCATGAAACAACCTTTTCAAATACCAACTTCTGAAAAGATAGAAAACTTAATAGGAGAGGATCTTTATTATGTATGGACCTCTTTGTGTCAGCTCATCGAACAAAAATATGAGATGGAACGGCTTTGGAACAAGGGTGGTCAGGCCTGGACGTATGAATACAAATATTGTAGAGGAGGCAAAACTCTTTGTGCCTTATATGCTAAGGAATATACTTTCGGCTTTATGATTATTTTAGGGAAAGATGAACGCGCTAAATTTGAAACACAGCGGGCGTTTTTCTCAAGGGAAGTACAGATGAAATATGATGAAGCAACTACTTTTCATGATGGCAAATGGATTATGTTTGAATTAAAAAACACAAACTTATTCAGTGATATGGAACGGCTGTTGCAGATTAAGCGAAAACCCAATCGCGCAACTACAAACAGATAAAAATAAATGGTTATAAATAAAAGATATTGCCAAAGTTGCGGAATGCCACTTCGTTTCGATGTAGAAGAGTGGTTAGGTACTAATTCCGATAATTCCAGAAGCGATCAGTTTTGTTACTATTGCCTGAAGGACGGAAAATATACCGTTGATATATCCATGCAGGAGATGATTGATATCTGGATAAAATACACAGATAAGTACAATGGCTATGCAAATACTGCATATTCTCCGGAAGAACTAAGGGAAATCTTAAACAAACGTTTGCCTGCATTGAATCGCTGGCGACAAAAGCAGGAAACAAATAATGTTCATCATCAAACAATTCAGAATGTTATCATTCACATTAACAATCATCTGTTTGACAGAATAGATACGGATATACTTTGTGCGATAAGTGGCTTGTCCAAATACCATTTCAGAAGAGTTTTTCAGGCAGTGACAGGAGAAAATATCGGAAGTTACATACAACGCCTACGCATAGAACACATAGCACATCTGTTAATATCAACAGACTATACCATAAATCAAATACTGGAACATACGAATTATCAGACCAAATTCAGCATTGCTAAGGCATTCAAAAAACATTTTGGTATATCTGCATCCCAATACAGGGAAAAGTATAAACAGGCAGGTAATGAGCAAAACACAGTGATCTTTCCTGAAATAAAGACTCTCAACCCCATTAAGATATTCTGTATCGAAGTGGGCGAAGCTTACAAAGATAAGTTTCGGTACAGGTTGATCTGGGATAAACTTATACATCATGCTAAACGATACAATATAGACGGAAAGGATCGCAGATTTGTAAGTCTAAGCATGGATGATCCATCCATCACTCCTGAAGAAAAATGTCGTTTCTATTTGGGTATAACCTTATGTAATGATAAAAAAACAGATTTAAATTCCGGGATAATGGAAATACCTGGCGGGCGTTATGCAATATTCAGACATACCGGAGACTATTCTTCACTATATGAGTCCTACCGAATCATTTATGAAGAGTGGTTCCCCGCAAGCAGATATCGTCCTCAGAATACTTTAAGCTTCGAAATATACACGAATCATTCATCTGCAACAACAAAAACGGAGCTAATAACAGACATATATATACCAATTACAAAGAAATAAAGATTCACCATTATGGCAAGGATTTCAGAAATAATGTTGTTACAACAACCGGAGCAACCGGTATTGATAGTCGAAGTACATACAGATATGAATGGAATGACTAAAGCGATCGGAGATAACTTTATTAAAATAGATTCTCTGTTTAAAGAGCAAAATGAAGTTACAACAGATATTCCTTTTGTTGAGTATCCCCACTATGAAAGCTTAACTGAACAGGACATCAGAATGATCATTGGCCTTAAATCATCCGGAAGGCTGCAAGGTAAAGAAGATATAAAATCAGTGATAGTACCTGCACGTAAAATAGTCTCCTGCCTGCATAGAGGATCATATAATGAACTGGCTGCTCTTTATAATGAGATGACGGAATGGATAAAATTGAATGGATATAAAGCTTCCGGTTCATCCATAGAATATTACTATAGTAATCCGGATGTACTGGAAGCAGAACAAGTCACAAGAGTTGAAATGCCTGTATTTTAATATTGAGTACTTCCCGTATGGGAATTAAAACAGGGATGAACAGGAATTAGCGCAGGTGACATTTAATCTGCGCTAATTTGCGTTCATCCCTGTTATATTGCATTTCCGGATTATCAAATAGAACAGGGGGCCTTCTCTCTTTATCCTTTTTTAACAATCTAATAATATCCTCCTCATATCCTTTCCACAAATACAAATTGGTATATCGTATAAAATACAATAAGTCTCTTTTCCCATATACAGAAATAAACCGACGAAACTAACTGAAAATAAAGGCATCTGTAGTTTGTGTACTTTATACAATTACTAATCTTCTGTAAAGCCCAAAATACATATTGTAATTTATATGATAAGACAATTTGCAGTTACTGTAAAATGGAAGATATGTATATATTTGGAAAACAATGTTTTAGAACATACAGTTTTCTATTTATAAAAACAAAAACAGCCTCTATATTTGCATCGTTCAAAAAACAAGTGATATGCAAAATATACAGCAACAAGCCCCATTGGCAAACAATCACATCTCAGTGGACTGTGTGGTGATTGGTTTTGACGGCGAACAATTAAAAGTACTGTTAGTAAAACGAATGGGAGAGGAGAACGGTGAAATATACCATGATATGAAACTCCCCGGAAGTCTGATTTATATGGATGAAGATCTGGACGAAGCTGCACAACGTGTATTATGTGAACTGACAGGTATCAAAAATGTAAATCTGATGCAGTTCAAAGCTTTTGGCTCTAAAAACAGGACAAGTAATCCTAAAGATGTACACTGGTTGGAACGTGCCATGCAGTCGAGAGTAGAACGCATTGTGACCATTGCCTATTTATCAATGGTGAAAATAGACCGGGCACTGGATAAGAGTTTAGATGAACATCAGGCATGCTGGGTAGCTTTAAAAGATATAAAGGTACTGGCTTTTGACCATAATCTTATCATTAATGAAGCGTTGACCTATATCCGTCAGGTGGTAGAATTCAATCCCTCAATGCTTTTCGATCTGTTACCACGAAAATTCACAGCTTCTCAACTACGTATACTCTTTGAATTAGTATACGACAAACCGGTAGATGTGCGCAATTTCCATAAGAAAATAGCCCTAATGGAATATGTCGTTCCTCTCGAAGAAAAACAGCAAGGCGTTGCCCACCGTGCCGCCCGCTACTACAAATTCGACAAAAAAGTATACAACAAAATAAGACGGTAGGGGGAAATTATAAATTAAAAGATTCTCCAATCGTAAATTGTAAATCGTTAAATCGTAAATAACATCATGTATCTATTAGGTTATGACATAGGTAGTTCGTCAGTGAAGGCGAGCCTTGTAAATGCTGAAACAGGCAAGTGCATAGCTTCGGCATTTTTTCCAAAAACAGAAGCTGCTATTATTGCTGTTCATTCCGGATGGGCAGAACAAAATCCGGAGAACTGGTGGGAGAATTTAAAACTTTCCACACAAGCCATCCTGGCAGAATCGGGTATAGACGCTACTGATATTAAAGCGATTGGCATCTCTTACCAAATGCACGGACTGGTATGTGTTGACAAGAATCAGAAAGTACTTCGTCCTGCTATTATCTGGTGTGATTCGCGTGCTGTTCCCTATGGACAGAAAGCCTTTGAAACCCTCGGAGAAGAACTTTGCCTTTCTCACTTATTAAACTCTCCGGGCAACTTTACAGCATCCAAACTGGCGTGGATCAAAAAAAATGAACCGGCTGTCTATGAGCAGATTTATAAAATAATGCTTCCGGGTGATTACATCGCAATGAAATTGAGCGGAGACATCTGTACAACTGTAGAAGGGCTCTCCGAAGGTATATTCTGGGACTTCAAAAACAACCGGTTAGCCGATTTCCTGATGAAATATTACGGTTTTGATGAATCGCTGATTGCTGATGTTAAACCGACTTTTACAGAACAGGGACGTGTAAGTGCAGCTGCTGCAAACGAACTGGGTTTGAAAGAAGGTACACCTATCACTTATCGAGCAGGTGACCAACCCAACAATGCTCTTTCACTGAATGTATTCAATCCGGGTGAAATTGCATCTACAGCGGGAACATCCGGCGTGGTATATGGAGTAAATGGTGAAGTAAATTATGATCCTCAATCACGTGTCAATACCTTTGCACACGTTAATCACAGTGCCAGCCAGACCCGTCTCGGAGTATTACTCTGTATCAACGGAACCGGTATTCTCAATTCGTGGGTAAAACGCAATGTCGCTCCCGAAGGTATTTCATATAATGATATGAACGTATTGGCTGCAACAGCTCCCATTGGTAGTGCCGGGCTTAGTATACTTCCTTTTGGCAATGGTGCCGAACGTATGTTATGTAACAAAGAAATAGGTTGCAGCATCCGCGGTCTGGACTTCAATGCACATGGCAAGCAACATATAATCCGTGCAGCCCAGGAGGGGATAGTATTCTCGTTCAAATATGGTATTGATATTATGGGGCAAATGGGCATCCCGGTACAAAAAATCCATGCAGGACAGGCCAATATGTTTTTAAGCCCTGTCTTCCGTACTACCCTGGCAGGCGTAACAGGAGCTATCATCGAACTTTATGATACGGACGGATCGGTAGGGGCAGCCAAAGGAGCCGGTATCGGAGCAGGTATTTACAAGGATAACAATGAAGCATTTGCCACATTGGATAAACTGGAAGTGATTGAACCCGATACTGCCAAACAACAAGAGTATGCAGAGGCTTATGAAAGATGGAAATTCTGTCTGGAACAATCAATGAATAAATAATCTAAAAAAACAAAGTATAAACCTTGTAACCGATGTATAATCAGTATATATATATCAGTTACACAATCAATTAATTTAAATTATGGCAACAAAAGAGTATTTCCCCGGAATTGAAAAAATTAAATTTGAAGGTAAAGATAGTAAGAACCCAATGGCATTCCGCTACTACGATGCTGAAAAGGTGATCAATGGTAAGAAAATGAAAGACTGGCTGAAATTCGCCATGGCATGGTGGCATACACTCTGTGCGGAAGGTGGTGATCAGTTTGGTGGTGGAACAAAACAGTTCCCATGGAATGGCGAAAATAATCCTGTTCAGGCTGCCAAAAACAAAATGGATGCAGGCTTTGAATTCATGCAAAAAATGGGTATCGAATATTACTGTTTCCATGATGTAGACCTGGTGACAGAAGCTGATACAATTGAAGAATATGAAGCTAACCTGAAGGAAATTGTCGCTTATGCTAAACAGAAACAGGCAGAAACAGGTATCAAACTGTTGTGGGGTACTGCCAACGTATTTGGTCATGCACGTTATATGAATGGTGCAGCGACCAATCCGGATTTTGATGTAGTGGCTCGTGCTGCTGTTCAGATTAAGAATGCAATTGATGCAACGATCGAATTAGGTGGTTCTAATTATGTATTCTGGGGTGGACGCGAAGGCTATATGTCACTATTGAATACAGATCAGAAACGTGAAAAAGAACATCTCGCTCAGATGCTGATGATAGCCCGTGACTATGCCCGTGCACGTGGTTTCAAAGGTACTTTCCTGATTGAACCCAAACCAATGGAACCTACCAAACACCAATACGATGTAGATACCGAAACAGTGATCGGCTTCTTGAAAGCTCATGGGTTGGATAAAGACTTTAAGGTAAATATCGAAGTAAACCATGCAACATTGGCAGGTCATACTTTTGAACACGAACTGGCAGTAGCAGTTGACAATGGTATGCTGGGTTCTATTGACGCCAATCGTGGTGACTATCAGAATGGTTGGGATACAGACCAGTTCCCTATCGACAACTATGAACTGACACAGGCTATGATGCAGATTATCCGTAATGACGGATTAGGTAATGGAGGCACAAACTTTGACGCCAAAACCCGTCGTAACTCTACCGATCTGGAAGACATCTTTATAGCTCACATTGCCGGTATGGATGCTATGGCCCGTGCTCTGGAAAGTGCAGCCAATCTGCTGAATGAGTCTCCATACAAGAAGATGCTTGCTGATCGTTATGCCTCATTTGATACCGGTAAGGGTAAAGAATTTGAAGATGGTAAACTGTCCCTGGAAGATCTGGTTTCATATGCTAAAACAAACGGCGAACCCAAGCAAACCAGCGGCAAGCAAGAATTGTATGAAGCAATCGTAGCGATGTATTGTTAATAGTGATGAGTTTTTTAGTGATAAGTGATTAGTGCCATGCGGTATGTATCGCATAGCAGCTACTCACTTATCACCACTCACTTATCACCACTCACTTATCACTACTTACTTATCACTAATCACTACTCACTTATCACTATTTATTATGAATAATACAAATGAAGGTAGCAAACTCTACCTATATTCCATAACATCAGTAGCCATTCTGGGCGGATTGCTGTTTGGTTATGACACCGCAGTGATCTCAGGGGCAGAAAAAGGGCTTGAAGCCTTCTTCCTTACTGCCACCGATTTTCAGTATGACAAGGTTATGCACGGTATCACTTCTTCAAGTGCTTTGATAGGTTGTGTGCTGGGGGGGGCATTATCCGGAGTCTTTGCTTCCCGACTAGGACGCCGTAACTCATTACGACTGGCAGCTGTACTTTTCTTTCTTTCTGCATTAGGTTCTTACTATCCCGAATTTTTGTTTTTTGAATACGGTAAGGCTGATATGAATCTACTTATTGCATTCAACCTGTACCGTGTTTTAGGAGGTATCGGAGTAGGACTGGCATCCGCTGTATGTCCGATGTACATTGCCGAAATCGCTCCGTCCAATATTCGCGGAACATTGGTTTCCTGTAACCAGTTTGCCATTATCTTCGGTATGCTGGTGGTATATTTCGTTAACTATCTTATTATAGGCGATCATCAGAATCCGATCATCAATAAAGACGGAATGACAGGTGTTCTTTCTGTCAGTAGCGAGTCTGATATGTGGACTGTATATGAAGGATGGCGTTACATGTTTGGCTCTGAGGCATTCCCGGCAGCCATGTTCGGCCTGCTGCTATTCTTCGTTCCCAAAACTCCGCGTTATCTGGTGATGATAGATCAAGATCAGAAAGCATACTCTATCCTGGAGAAAGTAAATGGTGCTTCGAAAGCAAAAGAAATATTAGCAGAAATCAAAGCCACTTCTCAAGAGAAGACAGAGAAACTATTTACTTATGGTGTTGCAGTAATCGTAATAGGAATTCTGCTTTCTGTATTCCAACAGGCTATCGGTATTAATGCTGTACTATACTATGCTCCGCGTATTTTTGAAAATGCCGGTGCTGAGGGTGGGGGTATGATGCAAACGGTCATCATGGGTATTGTAAATATCATCTTCACATTGGTTGCCATCTTTACTGTAGATAAGTTTGGCCGTAAACCACTGCTTATTATTGGTTCCATCGGTATGGCATTCGGGGCTTTTGCTGTAGCTTTGTGTGATAGTATGGCTATTAAAGGTATCTTCCCGGTAGTATCCGTTATCGTTTACGCAGCTTTCTTTATGATGTCATGGGGGCCTATCTGCTGGGTATTGATTTCAGAAATCTTTCCGAATACAATCCGTGGCAAAGCAGTTGCCATTGCAGTGGCATTCCAATGGATATTCAACTATATTATATCCTCTACCTTCCCTGCACTCTACGATTTCAGTCCGATGTTTGCATACAGCCTTTACGGAATTATCTGTGTAATTGCCGCTATCTTTGTAGGACGCTGGGTACCAGAGACGAAAGGTAAAACTCTGGAAGATATGAGTAAACTTTGGAAAGATAGAAAAAAAGGAATTTAATATATAGGTTCTTTTATATATAGACTATGCATTTTAAGTATGCGTTAATTAGGTTATTAACACATACTTAAAATGCATAGTTTATATGTACAAAGTACGTACTTTTATAACCGTTGATATTCAATAGTTTATGAATGTGTTTTCATGCTAAATAGAGAAATATTATGTATCGTTAATCTTTGTTTTACGAACAAAGACCGGTGTACTTTGTTTTTCCGGTAATCATTAAATAACATCTAAAACAGAAGATAATTATGAGATCATTAATTGGAAAACAAGCGCCGAAATTCAATGCCACGGCAGTAATCAATGGGCATGAAATCGTTCCGAATTTCTCACTGGACCGATATAAGGGTAAAAAGTATGTAGTATTTTTCTTCTATCCGATGGATTTTACATTTGTATGTCCTACCGAACTGCATGCTTTCCAGGAAAAATTTGCCGAATTTGAAAAACGGAATGTTGCCTTGGTAGGTTGCTCAGTGGACTCCGAATACTCACATTACTCCTGGCTGCAAATGCCGAAGAATGAAGGAGGTATTCAGGGGGTGAAATATCCTATTGTATCCGATTTCTCTAAATCAATCTCTGAGAGCTATGGAGTACTGGCTGGAAGTTATGCTCCCGATGAAAATGGCAATTGGGTATGTGATGGGGCTCCGGTAGCTTTCCGTGGATTGTTTTTAATTGACAAAGAAGGTATTGTTCGTCATTGTGTTATCAACGACCTCCCATTAGGACGCAATGTAGATGAAGTATTACGTATGGTAGATGCGTTGCAGCATTTTGAAGAATACGGTGAAGTTTGTCCGGCTAACTGGTCTAAAGGCAAGGATGCTATGAGTGCAACCGAAAACGGAGTAGCTGACTACCTGAGCAAGCATTAATAAAAAGAGATACTAAAATATGAAAAAGGGTGTTTATTGAAAAATAAATGCCCTTTTATAGTTGATATTCCAAATATTATGACGTTATTTGCGCCGAAAACAATTGATCGTTTTATTATACTCTATTTTCTACCTAATCAGTTGAATCCGGATTTAATTTCAAACCTCTCTTGTTTCTAAATTTATTTATCAATTTTTATTTTTTGTATTTTATGAACATGTACATTGGAAACCTTAGCTATCGTGTTAAGGAAGCAGATCTGAGACAGGTAATGGAAGAGTATGGAACAGTAGATTCAGTAAAACTGATCATCGACCGTGACACTCGTAAATCTAAAGGATTCGCATTTGTAGAAATGCCTAACGACGATGAAGCTAAGCATGTAATTTCAGAACTGAACGGTGCTGAATATGAAGGTCGTGCAATGGTAGTAAAAGAAGCTTTGCCTCGTAACTAATCCATTCATATAGAAGTAATAAATAAGGGGATGCATTGTGAACAATACATCCCCTTATTATTTGTAAGAGTCCGGAATCTATAGTTCCTTACTATTATCATTAGTCAAAGGTTTACCCTTATATTCTCCTGTAAGAGTTTCCAGAAATGCTACAATCTCGTCTAACTCTCCATCAGATAAGATAGCATCTACTTGATATTTCGCCATATAGTCAACAGCATCTTTCATTGTTTTCATACTTCCATCATGGAAATAAGGAGCTGTTAGGGCTATGTTTCTCAAACCGGGAACTTTAAAACGGTGTTTGTCACGATCTGCTTTAGTCTGTTTGAAGCGCCCGTTGTCCTCTTCAGTCATTTCCAATCCGCGATCAGCGAAATAATCTCTTTTCACTCCCATCAGCTCATAAGATTGTCCACCAAGAGTTTCACCGACATGACATGTTGCACAGTCGTACTTTTTGAAAAGCTCATATCCAGTCAGTTCTGTATCGTTGATTGCACTCTTCTCGCCCTTCAGATAACGGTCAAAACGAGAGTTGGGAGTAAGCAATGTCTTCTCAAACTCTTCGATAGCATTGGTTATATTCTTCTCTGAATAACCTTCCGGATATACTTCCGTAAAAGCTTTTGTGAAGTTAACATCTTGCTGCAACTTAGCTATAATTTCGTCAAAAGAATGACAAGCCATCTCTACCGGATTTAGGGGAGGTCCGGCTGCTTGTTCGGCAAGCGTATTAGCACGTCCGTCCCAGAACTGTACGAAGTTATAAGCTGCATTGTAAACGGTAGGTGCATTTACACCTCCGAATTGTCCGCCGACCCCTTCAGAATATCGCTTATTATCTACACCACCAGTGTTCAATCCATGACAAGAAGCACAGGAGATGCTATTATCTGCCGAAAGACGGGTGTCATGATATAGCATATCTCCCAAAATAACTTTGTTCATATCTACCGGTAACGAATCCGCAACGGGACGTATGGGTTCATTAGCAAACTCAGCAGCAGCAAGTCCATTGGCATAATGCGCCAGACGGTGTTGTCTTACCCAGGCAAGTGCCATCTCTTTTTTTGTATCGGTGGTAACAGATCCCCAATGTACCATATAATATTGGTGCAAAGGCATTTTGCCATCCATCATTACTTTCTCTACCTTTGCTAAAGCTACTCTACCAACAGATTTACCAGCCTTTAATGCTTCAGCCATCTCTGTCATGTCAAAAGTTCGATAACCAGCAGCAACATCTTTCATAATCATGCTGTTGACAACGGGCCAGTCTGCATAAAAAGGAAGGTCGGGATTGGAAGAGTGACAGCGTAAACAGCCACCGGAGGTAATAATCTCCTGCATTTGTGCATCAGCAGTAAGCTCCTGTGATGGAGCTCTGTTTACCACGCAATAGGTGACAGCCAGAAAACCGACTACTACCAGTGATGCGATAATTAGTTTTGTGCTCTTTTTCATTGTGCATTCTTTTTTAGTTAGTTATTGCGATTTTTATAAATCAACGGACATAAAGACAACATCTACATCAGACAACTGAGGAAACATACGAATGATCAGATTGCATCCAATTAATATTAAAAAAGTATACTTATGTGTGATACTAATAAAAAGACGGGATAATATCAGTTTACTGTTTTCTCTGTACAAACACCGTAACAGACATCTCCACGCCATAGCCAAAATCACATTTAAAAGAAATGCAAAAAAAGGAAGCGGGAAATTATCTGTCGTTGCCTGCAACAATACTGCTAATGCATAGTAAAACGTTGCAAATAATGATTGCTTGTGCATGATGCTTTTCGTTTAACGCCACAAAGCTAATTAAAATTATGTATATAAACGTACAAAGTAAGAATTAAATTGTATTAAGTACAATCTTGGATTAAATTTAATAGATAAATCAAAGGGGAATGAAAGTTGCTTTGGATTTATGAATAATGCAACAGTAGTTGAAATCCGTTTAGCCTTGAACCCGATATCTAACTGATGATTCGCATAAATAATAAAAAGCCGGCAATCAAAGAAAAGTCTTCGATTACCGGCATTATTAACAGATAAATAATATTTTTCGCTATTTAGAAGATGTACCACTCTCCAAAATACTAACAATGGAAAAAAGAGTAAAGCAGATAGCTCCCAAACCAGTCAAAACACGGGCAGGAATGAAATAATCTTCGTGAATAGTTCCTAATTCAAAGGTAAAAGCTGCCAAAAACAAACATGCTAATGCTGTCAGAACAGGAATGATCGGAATACGACTGGATAAAGCAAACTCATGTCGCCAAACTTTGGCCAACAAAATTACTTTGCTGGAAATGCTGTAGCAAACCAATCCTAATCCAATCATTATATAACCAATTACTCCGTTTGTAGTGCTCGAATCGGCAAAGATAACAAACACCCCCCAAATAAAAGAAATAGCCCCCATTAACAGTACCAGTTTGGGCCATCGGTTACGTTCTGTAACCGAATATACATTCCTTACCTGACGGGCAATAGTTGCTACCAAAGCAATCAGACTGGTACAAATACAAGCAAGCCCCACCATTACATGCCCAGCTACGAAGTAAGCGGGATGTATTTCACTCTGCCCTAACAGAAGGAAAGCCCATATCCAGGCAACACCAGACGTTATAACTACTATTCCTTTTAATACACGTTCTTGCCCAGCTGTAAAAGCCTTCTGAGGAACATTATGCCCGGTATCTTTCGCATTGGTGGGAATTAAGGAAAAACGGGTGGAAGAAGTAGCAGCAGTTGCCACACAAATTGTAATTAACCCTACTCCGGTCACTACATGCCCGGCAACGAATGAATGGGAGTCATCAGAGGAAGTGAATAGAACAACACCACCAATGATTGTAATTACGGCAACCAAATAGGCAATGGCAGGCAAAGCATATTGAGAATTTCGCCCATATGTATGAATTATCTGACGTATGATAGTAGCAGCCGTAGCGAAAAGTGCAATACAAATCATACCCAATGAAAATACAACAGGACCTGCTACCAAACGGTTAGGATCGTCCCCCAATACATAAATAAATGTCCCGTAGCCGAAACATAACAAAGCCATTGCCAATGGAATAGCTCTGAATAACACGCTTATACCGTAATTCATAATTCTATATAATTTTAAAAATTTCCACTACAACAAGGTTTAACGTGATTTGTTTTTATCCGGTTACTGCTTTTTAGAGTCTTTTCACAAGAGGGCTATTTCTACCGGATTGAAATTAAAAAGCCTTTTCTTGTATGCAAACGAATGTTTTTGTACATTTGCACCCTTAAAATAAGGAGGGTACCTCCAACTGTAATTGTAAATAGTAAAATCGTATCTATAGTCATGAGCAAGAAGTTCGCCGAATATTCGCAGTTCGACCTTTCACAGGTAAATAAGGACGTATTGAAAAAATGGGACGAAAACCTGGTTTTCGCCAAAAGTATGACAGAACGTGAAGGCTGCCCTTCGTTTGTATTTTACGAAGGACCTCCTTCAGCTAATGGTATGCCGGGCATTCACCATGTGATGGCTCGCTCTATCAAAGATATTTTCTGCCGATACAAAACAATGAAAGGCTATCAGGTAAAACGTAAAGCCGGTTGGGATACGCATGGATTGCCTGTAGAGCTGGGTGTGGAAAAAGCGATGGGTATCACTAAAGAGGATATCGGTAAGAGTATTTCCGTGGCCGAATATAATGCAGCTTGCCGTAAAGATGTGATGAAATTCACCAAAGAATGGGAAGATCTGACTCATAAAATGGGATATTGGGTGGATATGCAACATCCGTATATCACGTATGATAACCGTTATATCGAAACCTTGTGGTGGCTATTGAAACAGTTATATAAAAAGGGACTACTTTACAAAGGATATACCATTCAACCTTATTCTCCGGCTGCCGGAACAGGATTAAGCTCACACGAGTTAAACCAACCGGGTTGCTATCGCGATGTGAAAGATACGACTGTAGTAGCACAGTTTAAGATGAAGAACCCGAAACCTGAAATGACAGAGTGGGGGACTCCTTTCTTCCTTGCATGGACTACTACGCCATGGACTTTGCCCTCAAATACTGCGCTTTGTGTAGGTCCTAAGATAGATTATGTAGCTGTACAATCATACAATACATATACCGGCCAGCCAATCACAGTGGTATTAGCAAAACAATTACTGAATGCTCACTTTAATCCAAAAGCTGCTGAACTGAAGCTTGAAGATTATAAACCGGGGGACAAGTTGGTTCCGTTCAAAGTGATAGCCGAATACAAAGGTACTGACCTTGTAGGTATGGAATATGAGCAACTGATCCCATGGGTTAACCCAGGTGAAGGTGCATTCCGCGTCATCTTGGGTGATTATGTAACTACTGAGGATGGTACAGGTATCGTACATATTGCTCCGACATTTGGTGCAGACGATGCTCAGGTAGCAAAAGCAGCCGGCGTTCCTCCTTTGCAGTTAATCAATAAGAAAGGCGAACTCCGTCCTATGGTAGACCTTACCGGTAAATTCTATACTTTAAATGAACTGGACGAAGCGTTTGTAAAAGAACGGGTTAACGTTGAACTATATAAAGAATATGCAGGCCGTTTCGTAAAGAATGCCTATGATCCGAATCTTACTGAGCAGGACGAGTCATTGGATGTAAGTATTTGCATGATGATGAAAGCCAACAACCTGGCATTCAAAATAGAAAAGCATGTGCACAACTATCCGCACTGCTGGCGTACGGACAAACCGGTATTGTACTACCCGCTGGATAGTTGGTTTATTCGTTCTACTGCCTGCAAAGACCGTATGATAGAGCTGAACAAAACAATCAACTGGAAACCGGAATCTACCGGTACAGGACGTTTCGGTAAATGGCTGGAAAATCTGAATGACTGGAACCTGAGCCGCTCTCGTTATTGGGGTACTCCGTTGCCTATCTGGCGTACGGAAGATAACAGTAGTGAAATATGTATTGAATCAGTAGAGGAACTATACAATGAAATAGAGAAATCGGTAGCTGCCGGATTTATGAAATCTAATCCTTACAAAGAAAAAGGATTCGTTCCGGGACAGTATACAGATGATAATTACGATAAAATAGACTTGCACCGTCCATATGTGGATGATATCATCCTGGTATCCGAAGACGGAAAGCCTATGAAACGTGAAACAGACCTTATCGACGTATGGTTTGATTCAGGTGCTATGCCCTATGCACAAATTCACTATCCTTTTGAAAATAAAGAATTGCTGGATAGCCATGAGGTATATCCGGCAGATTTTATCGCAGAAGGTGTGGACCAGACACGCGGATGGTTCTTTACACTACATGCTATTGCAACAATGGTATTCGATACCATATCTTATAAAGCTGTTATCTCTAACGGTCTGGTATTAGATAAGAATGGCAATAAAATGTCCAAACGTCTGGGCAATGCTGTTGATCCGTTCTCTACAATTGAGAAATACGGTTCTGACCCGTTGCGTTGGTATATGATAACGAATTCTTCGCCATGGGATAACCTGAAGTTTGACATAGATGGTATCGAAGAAGTTCGTCGTAAATTCTTCGGTACTTTATATAACACATATTCATTCTTCGCGTTATACGCCAATGTCGATGGATTTGAATACAAGGAAGCAGATGTACCTATGACAGAACGTCCGGAAATAGATCGCTGGATACTTTCTGTGCTGAATACACTGATTAAAGAAGTGGATACTTGTTATAATGAATACGAACCGACCAAAGCAGGACGACTGATCTCGGATTTTGTGAACGATAATCTATCTAATTGGTATGTTCGTTTGAACCGTAAACGTTTCTGGGGAGGTGAGTTCACACAAGATAAACTGTCTGCTTATCAAACGCTGTACACATGTCTTGAAACAGTAGCCAAACTAATGGCACCGATTGCCCCGTTCTATGCAGATCGTTTATATAGCGACTTGATTGCTGCTACCGGACGTGACAATGTCGTTTCTATTCACCTTGCTAAATTCCCTGAATACAATGAAGAGATGATAGACAAAGGGCTGGAAGCACGTATGCAAATGGCACAGGACGTCACTTCAATGGTATTGGCATTGCGCCGTAAAGTAAACATTAAAGTTCGCCAACCGTTGCAATGTATTATGGTTCCTGTAATAGACGAGGAGCAGAAGGCTCACATCGAAGCGGTAAAAGCATTGATTATGAATGAGGTGAATGTAAAAGATATCAATTTTGTAGATGGTGCTGCCGGTGTATTGGTGAAGAAAGTAAAATGTGATTTCAAAAAACTAGGTCCGAAGTTTGGAAAGCAGATGAAGGCCGTAGCTGCTGCTGTTGCAGAAATGTCACAAGAGGCTATTGCCGAACTGGAAAAGAATGGTAAATATACATTGAATCTGGATGGAACAGAGGCTGTGATAGAAACGTCAGATGTGGAAATCTTCAGTGAAGATATACCGGGATGGCTGGTTGCTAATGAAGGTAAACTGACAGTTGCTCTTGAAGTTACCGTTACTGAAGAGCTTCGTCGTGAAGGTATTGCCCGTGAATTAGTGAACCGCATTCAAAATATTCGTAAATCAAGTGGATTTGAAATAACTGACAAGATTCGGATAACAATCTCTAAAAATCCACAGACAGATGATGCGGTAACAGAATATAATAATTATATTTGTAACCAAGTTTTGGGTACATCCCTGACTTTGGCAGATGAGGTAAAAGACGCTACGGAGCTTAATTTCGATGACTTTTCTTTATTTGTCAATGTAGTAAAAGAATAATTCTAATACCAATAACCTCTAAAAAGTAAAAATTATGGCAGAAAAGACAAGATATTCGGATGCGGAACTTGAGGAGTTCCGTGCCATTATAATGGAGAAACTGGAGTTGGCACAACGTGATTACGATCAGTTGAAACTCAGTCTGATGGGGCTTGATGGAAACGATACTGATGACACATCACCCACATACAAAGTACTGGAAGAAGGAGCTAACACACTGTCAAAAGAAGAAACGACTCGCTTGGCACAACGTCAACTGAAGTTTATTCAAGGATTGCAGGCTGCTCTTGTACGTATTGAAAACAAAACGTATGGTATTTGCCGTGAAACAGGAAAGTTGATTCCTGCAGAGCGCCTGCGTGCTGTGCCTCATGCTACACTCAGCATTGAAGCAAAGAATAGTGGCAAGAAATAAAATTAGTGACGAGCTATAAGCTACAAATCACATGTGCTGTGCGTTATTTGCAAAGTACTTGTAATTTGTAACTTATAGCTCGTAGCTTATATAACTTGTATTCAACAAAATGAAAAAACTACTCACGAAAGGACAAATTGCCCTGCTCGTTATCTTCTCGGTGCTGATTATAGACCAGATTATTAAAATTTGGATTAAGACCCATATGTACTGGCACGAAAGTATTCGGATTACCAACTGGTTCTATATCTATTTTACAGAAAACAATGGGATGGCATTTGGTATGGAGATCTTTGGAAAACTATTCCTTACCACTTTCCGTATTATTGCCGTAGCATTGATAGGATGGTATCTGTATAAGATTGTAAAGAGAGGATTTAAAACGGGATACATTGTCTGTGTTTCTTTGATTCTTACCGGAGCACTGGGAAATATTATTGATAGCGTATTTTATGGAGTACTGTTTAACGAGAGTACACATTCACAAATTGCCAGTTTTATGCCCGAAGGGGGAGGATACTCCACCTGGTTTTATGGAAAGGTAGTAGATATGTTTTATTTCCCGATTATTGATACTACCTGGCCTACATGGATACCGTTTGTTGGGGGAGAGCATTTTATATTCTTTAGTCCCATCTTTAATTTTGCTGATGCCGCTATCAGTTGTGGTATCATCGCATTGCTTCTTTTTTATAGTAAATATCTGAATGAGTCTTATCACTCACACGAAAAAAAGGACTAAGACAGAACATGAAAAGAGATTTCCGGTGCCGGTTGTATATCATATGCCTGTTAGTGGTATTCGTTGTTGGTTGTAAGGTTAAAAGACCCGATGGAGTTCTTCCGGAAGCAACAATGGAAAATTTGTTATATGATTATCATATAGCGAAAGCAATGGGTGATAATTTGCCATACAATGAGAATTATAAAAAAGTATTGTATACAAATGCTGTATTTAGCAAATATGGTACAACGGAAGCTGTTTTCGATTCGTCTATGGTATGGTATACACGTAATACGGAAGTACTGGCCAAAGTCTATGAAAGAGTTAGCAAAAGGCTAAAAGCACAACAAAACTCGATCAATCACTTAATTGCTATACGCGACAAAAAGCCAATGACATCTACTCCTGGCGACAGCATTGATGTATGGGCATGGCAACGTATGAGGCGCCTAACGGGAATGCCGATAGATAATAAACTGACGTTTGTCCTACCCTCGGATTCTAATTTCAAGAAACGCGATACATTGGTATGGGAAGTCCGTTATCATTTCCTTGAAGGTGCCAAACCGGATACGACCCTGTTTGCATTAATGGGTATGCAGATTCAATTTGAAAATGACAGTATTATTAGTGAAACCAAACGAGTAACAGAGTCGGGGATACAGCGTATCCGCCTGCAATCGGATACGTTGGGAGCTATCAAAGAAGTGAAAGGATTTATCTATTATCCAAAGAAAAAGACACCGCATACTTTATTGACTGACGGTATCACACTCATGCGTTATCACTCTAATGATACGTTGCCGGTTTTGAATGATTCCTTAAAAACAGATTCTCTTAAGCGGGATGTAGTGAAAGAGGTTACTTCAAAAGAAACAGCCGATACAATAGAGAAAGTAGATCAGCAACCTCAGCCAAGATTGACTCCGGAAGAGATGAATCGCCGTCGCAGCAATCTGCAACGTGAGGTGAAACCGGAGCAACTCGAAGTAGAGAAGCACATACAAATGGAGAAACGTGAAATAAGACAAGAACGGCAAATGAATCAACGCCGCCGGTCACAGTAAATTTCAAAACTAACAAAATGAAACGCTTTGCTTCTCATTATTTGCATGCACCAGATACTGGTTTTCTCAAACAACAGGTAGTAGAAATGGAGGGAGAATACGTTGTGAGATTCTTCCCCCTTACCGAAGAAATAGAATCGGTAGAATGGTTACCGGGCGTCATAGAACTAACCCAGGTGAAAGATAAATTCTGCGCTTATCTTTTATTTCCTTTTGATTTTACAATGATGCAGCCTGTCGCCGAAACTCGGCGCAGACAATTGCTGTAGCAATAGCTACATTGAGCGATTCGGAAGTTTCTCTCTCCTGAGGATAGTTAGGAATATATAGTTTCTGATTGATTAGTGCCTCCACCTCTTTACTAATTCCATTTCCTTCATTTCCCATTACAATCAATCCATTACGGGACAATGGCTGCCCGTATATATTCTTTCCATCCAGAAATGTTCCGTAAACAGGAATATCACCAAGAGAACGAATTAAGCCGGGCAGGGGAGTATAATATGTTTTTACACGGGCTATACCGCCCATAGTAGCTTGTACCGTCTTAGGATTATAAACATCCACTGTATTAGATGAACAAATAATATGCTCTATGCCAAACCAATCAGCAAGACGAATAATTGTACCCAGGTTTCCCGGATCCTGTACATCATCCAGGGCAAGACAGAGCGAATCACGAAGAATAGAAGTATTTAAAACATATTCCGGTTGCCTGAATACGGCGAGTACCTGTTGAGGAGTCTTCAATAAACTGGCACGTGATAGTTCATCCAGAGTAACTTCTGCTATTTCATCTGCCTGAACAGATGCGTGTTCTCGTAACCAGGAAGGAGTAGCAGCCAAAAAGGTACAAGAAAGGTGTCCAAGTAAATCACCCACCAGTTTCGGACCTTCAGCCAGAAAGACTTTCTCTTCTTTACGTATCTTTTTTAGCTCCAATGAGCGAATGTACTTTATTTTATTTTTGCTTAATAGTGCCATATAAACTTGATATTTACGGCAAAGCTATAAAGATATTTCCAATATACCACTTTCTCACGATTCTTTTTCTATATCTTTTTTTTTATGATTAACATTATTTATACCAATAAATATATACTATCTACTTAATTATCGTAGATTTGCTTAAAAATAGTAGACTGATTATCAGTAGTAAACAAAAATAAAATGGAAAGACTTACACAGCAAGAAGAAGAAGTAATGCTTTACTTTTGGAAGATAGGCCCAAGTTTTATAAGAGATGTACTGAATCAAATGCCTGCCCCAAAGCCTCCTTATACCAGTGTGGCATCTGTAGTACGTAATTTAGAGAAGAAACAATATCTGTCTCCTTTCAAACTGGGCAACTCTATTCAGTATCATCCCATAATCAAAGAGAGTGATTACAAGCGTTATTTTCTTAGTGGAGTGGTAAGTAATTATTTTACCGGATCCTATAAAGAAATGGTTTCATTTTTTGTGAGAGATCGTAAAATCAGCAAAAAGGAACTGAAAGAACTTATTAATATCATTGAAGACGAAGAATCTTAAAAACAACCAGAGATATGACACTTTTTATTCTATACTTCATGAAGGTAAATATAGCATTAGTTGTGCTGTACTTCTTTTATAAATTATTGTTTAGTAAAGATACCTTCTTTGGATTACGCAGACTGATGTTGATTTTAATCTATATCATCGCATTCACATATCCTTTGTTTGATCTTTCTGCCTGGATGATAGTAGACAATAATGTAACCGGCGTAGTAAACACCCTATATCAAAAGGTATTGCCCGAAATAATAATCGTAAGTGAAACAGCTGATAATGCATCATCTTTTCCATTGGTTACAATAGTTCTTACAGGCCTTTACATAGCAGGAGTGATTATCTTATTAACCCGTACATTGCTGGAAATCAGCAAAACCTGTATCATACTTCATCATAGTAAAAAAGTATATATTGATGGAATCCGCATATGCCAGCCCAAAGAAAAACAAGAGCCTTATTCTTTCTTTAAGTGGATTTGTGTGTATCCAGGTATGTATAATGAAAAAGAGACAAAAGAGATATTGGTACATGAACAGACGCATGTACGCGAACTTCACTCGGCGGATATATTATTGGCACAACTCATAATTATTCTTTGCTGGTTCAATCCTTTTGCCTGGCTCATACGAAGCGAAATGCGTATTAACCATGAGTATCTTGCCGACAGGAAGGTGGTGACGAGCGGTTACGACAGAAAAACTTATCAATATCATCTTTTAGGTCTCAAACAGAATCAACTGGCTGCAGCAAATTTATATAATAACTTTAGTGTATTACCTTTAAAGAACCGAATTAAAATGTTAAACAGAAAAAGAACCCGTAACATCATGAGAAGCAAATACCTCATGTTTATTCCTGTAACTGCTTTGTTGATTCTATTCAGTAACTGTACAAACACAGCCAAAGAAGAATCAACAGAAGAAAAAGTGGAAGTAAAATACATCCCGACAGAAGTCAAACCGGATACAGCAGACATCGCCAATGCTGTTTTCGATATGGTAGAAGAAATGCCGGAATTCAAAGGAGGCAATAAGGCACTGATGGACTATCTGGCTGCAAACCTACAGTATCCGAAAGGAGCTGAAACCAAAGGAACACAAGGTCGTGTTATCGTACAATTCATTGTTAATACGGATGGCAGTATTGATAATGCAAAAGTAATTCGCAGTGTTGATCCTGAATTGGATGCGGAAGCCTTGCGTGTGATCAATGAAATGCCGAAATGGAAACCGGGGACACAAAAAGGTGAACCGGTACGTGTAAAATATACCGTACCAGTTATGTTCCGTCTGAAATAAACGGCGGTCAGAGATAAAACATTGAAATCACCAATAGTTCGCCCCCACGATGTTGTAGCAACTTCTTAGGGGCGAATTAGCATTTATTATTTCCCCATACAGAAAAATTCGCCTATATTTGTAGGGTATTTGAGGCAACTAATAAAACCCTATGAGGAGAGGATATCTTTACACGTTACTTTCTTTTGCCATTCTGACGCTGGCTTCGTGTTCCGCTACCAAGTTTGTGCCGGATGGTTATTATTTATTGGACGAAGTTAAAGTATCTACTGACAACAAAGACGTAAAATCTTCCAGCCTGCGTAATTATGTACGTCAAAATCCCAATGCAAAATGGTTTAGCCTGATAAAAACACAGTTGTATGTTTATGATCTTTCAGGGCGTGATTCCAGCAAATGGTACAATAAATTTCTTCGTAAAATAGGAGATGCTCCGGTTATTTACAACGAAAACGAAGCACAACGCTCACAGGAGGAAATAACAAAAGCTGTCCAAAATATGGGATATATGAGTGCTTCCGTTAAATGTACAACGAAAACAAAGAAAAAGAAACTGAAACTATATTATGAGGTAGCTACAGGTAAGCCTTATACTGTACGTACATTGAAATATGACATTAGTGACCCCAAAGTAGGTGAGTATATGCAGAAAGATTCTGCTAATACTTTGTTGAAAGAAGGTATGTTGTTTGACGTAAATGTATTGGACGCAGAACGGCAACGAATAACGGATCATCTATTGCGTAACGGATACTATAAATTCAATAAAGACTATATTTCATATACTGCTGATACCGTGCGTAACACTTATCTCGTGGATCTTACTTTACATCTGCAACCTTATAAAACGCACACTACTGATACCCCCAAAGCACATAATCAATATCACATCAACAAAATAAATTTTATCACAGACTATGATGTTCTCCAGTCTTCTGCATTGAGTAGTATTGAAATTAATGACTCCATACATTACAATGGTTATCCCATCTATTATAAAGATAAGTTATATCTGCGACCTAAAGTATTGACAGATAATCTACTGTTCTTTCCAGGAAATCTGTATAACGAACGCGATGTACAACGTACTTACTCAAACTTCGGACGCCTGCCAGCATTGAAATACACCAATATCCGTTTCTTTGAAACTCTGGCAGGAGACAGTACATTACTGAATTGTTATGTGATGCTAACCAAAAGTAAACATCAATCAATCTCTTTTGAATTGGAAGGAACAAATTCTGCCGGTGATCTTGGAGCAGCAGCTTCCATATCTTTCCAGCATCGGAATCTCTTTCGTGGTTCCGAAACGTTTATGATGAAGTTTCGTGGTGCATATGAAGCAATTACCGGATTGCAAGGCGACTATCATAGTAACAACTACACAGAATATGGTATAGAAACGAGTATAAACTTTCCGAGCTTCTTATTTCCTTTTCTGAATTCTGATTTTAAACGTAAAATACGTGCTACCACAGAGTTTGGTTTGCAATATAGTTACCAGCTACGCCCGGAATTCTCACGTACAGTAGCTTCGGCTTCGTGGAGTTACAAATGGACACAGCGTCAACGGGCACAACACCGTATTGACCTAATAGATATCGGTTATCTGTATTTACCCTGGATCTCCCAGAAGTTTCGCGAAGACTATATCAACAAGGGGCAGAATCATATTTTTGAATACAACTATAAGAACCGGCTTATTGTACGCATGGGTTATAGTTATAATTATAACAGTGCCGGAAATGCTTTGGTGAACAATACCATCAGTTCTAATTCTTATTCTATCCGTGCCAATATAGAATCGGCAGGAAATATTTTATATGCATTCTCTAAAGCGATCAGTATACGAAAAAACAATGATGGCGAATATGCCATTCTCGGCATTCCGTATGCACAGTATCTGAAAGGTGATTTTGACTTTGCCAAGAATATCCGGATAGATAATCGTAATTCATTGGCATTTCATGCTGGTTTTGGTATTGCGGTTCCATATGGCAATGCAAAGACTATTCCATTTGAGAAGCAATACTTCTCAGGAGGTGCCAACAGTGTACGCGGATGGTCTGTACGTGATTTAGGGCCGGGTTCATTTCCCGGTGATGGTAACTTCCTGAATCAGTCAGGCGACATCAAACTGGATGCAAGCATCGAGTATCGAAGTAAGTTGTTCTGGAAATTTCAGGGAGCCGCCTTTATCGACGCTGGTAATATCTGGACAATCCGTGATTACGCCAATCAACCGGGCGGTGTATTCAAGTTCAATGAATTCTATAAGCAGATTGCCGTTGCTTATGGCTTAGGTTTACGTTTGGATCTGGATTTCTTTGTTTTACGCTTCGACGGAGGTATGAAAGCTATCAATCCGGCTTATAAAAATGGTAAAGACCGCTGGCCCATTATTCATCCTAAGTTCAGTCGTGATTTTGCATTCCACTTTGCAGTGGGTTATCCATTTTAACCAACCATCTTTCACCCTCTTTTATCAAATGAATGGTATCCTGTTTCTCAGTAAGAATAGCAGATGTACCATTGAAGAAATCAGCTTTCAGATAATTTTTTACTGAACAGATAACAGTTGCATGCCCTTCTTCCGGATTCATCTGCTCACTAATTACAGTCACAATAACCGGCCCTTTTGCATTTACCTTGTCAATGAGCTCCTGCGTAGTGTTTGTAGCCATATAACTAAGATATGGGAGGGAAGCCGGAGCAACCAATTCTTTGGTAGCCGCATAATCAAGATCATAAAAGGTTTCACAGAATGCTATTGCATTGCGTACAACTTCACTTTGAGGTACCTGTTTCTGACAGGCAGTAACCAAACTCATAAAAACAACGAGAGAGAATATTCGTAGTATTTTCATAACTTAGTGAATAAAAAAGATGAAACATCTCTTTGTACAGAGCATGTTTCATCTTTTGACATTTCTTTATGCATTAAATTAACGGGCAGCAAACAGCAGACCGTTCATTACCATCTGACGTGCTGCAAGAGTTCCCTGAGCATCCAGAGTGACAGTCATTGACTCGCCATTAGGCAAATACATCTGCGCTGTACCATCATTGTTCATTTTCAAAAGTTCGGTACTCTCACCATTAGCTACTACATTCCAGGTATTTGCTTCCTTGTTGTAGATCAGTTCCATAGCAGTTTTCTCACCCTCTTTTGTAATTGAATAACCATTCTCCAAAGTTTCTACCAGATAGTTGCCATTTTCGCCTTTTACTTTCTTTACATCTCCTGCATTTGCCATCGGGTTAGAGCCGCTCCAAAACTCAATAGAGTTGATAACCAAAGCATCCGCCAAATATGCAACGCCATATACCGGAACGATGTTCAGTGCAAGAAACACAAGTTCGTTTACAAACTTATTTCCTACCGACTGATTCCAGGAAGAAATACGATTAAATAAACCAAATGAACCTACACATGAGCTAAACAAAATAGTACCGCTCAGAGCAAAAGCTGCGACCAATGTCAATCTGTTTTTTTTCATAATTTCTGTTTTTTAGTTGTTATTTTGTGAAACGATAAAAGACTTATAATAGCTATAAGTCCTTTATACAGTTGCAAATATAAACCTTTTAATTAATAGAAACAAAACATGGTGCAATTTCTATTTTACATTTTTTCTTCGTTTCTGAAGCTCATTTCCTAATAAATAGTCGACAGAAAACTTGCCGGGACCGGATATATACATCAATATAAATACAACTAAATAGATGAGTGCCAGTTCTTTTACTGCAAAAGCATCATTACCATGAATTACAAAGAACGCCATGCCCATTGTAAAAATCATAGGCAACATAGCCAGACGATATAATATACCAACGATAAACGCCATTGAACAAACGAGTTCTCCGAAGATAGCCAGTCCCAGAGATAACGGGCTACCTACACCTAACGGATCAGGGAAAGCTATGGATAGTTCCTGATAACTGCTCCATTTCTGTATGCCGTGATTCATCAACAGTAAACCAAAGAAAATACGTAATGCAAGTAAGAATAAAGATGCCCCTGTACTATTGGGCTTTGAGGGGAATAAAAAATTGTAGATCATAAGTTTCATTTTTTAGTTTGATAATTTATACAATATAAACAAACCTTAGCTTCACATTGTTTAAATTGATTCATATCAAATAAAGCATTACAGAGATAAAAAGTATAAACTCTTTTTGCCAGCCTTTGTTATTAGATATATATTACATTAATAGAAAGGAATAAAGTTATGAAAAAGGTAAAAGATTTCTTCAAAGATTGTCTCGAAGAAATAGGTAGAGGCATACTCCATGAATATGGCTATTTTGAAGAGGATGACAAATAATAAAATAGAATAAGGAAGCAATATACTTCCACAAATCTTCTCACACCTCCGGAGTATATTCAATTACTTCGGAGGTATTTTATACATCCCGGTTCCAAATATTAGAAGCATAACTTCTATGTTGTATTCCTAATAATTGAATACTTTTTTATTTGTTATTAACTTTATAAATCAATTAGTTATCTCTTT
>NZ_JAASHC010000043.1:0-43488 GCF_019734355.1 Bacteroides sp. K03 | reverse complement strand
AAGGACATATCTTTCGTAGTTAACATTTATTAAAGCAATATTCTGCGGAAACATTTGGTTTTAATAGAGTATACGAGCAAAAACACTCATCTGTAACACGCTGACAATTAACAAATTAGAAAACGTCAAATTTGTTACTTTTTTTATAAAAAAATATATCGTATTTTCTTATTACCAAGTAAGGACTGCTAATCCAAAATAATTACATTTACAACATGCGAAAGAGAAATAATTTCAGATGATACAACAACATATACTCTTGTTAAATTGAAAATGATGACAGAAAGTTTAACATGCCAAAATAGGTTTTTAACAAAACACTTTCCATTGAATGCTGTTGTATTAAACAATAAACGAACAAAATAGAGATATAAACCTAAACAACTTAATTATGGAATGGATTATAAATCAACTAAGAGAGCACCCCGAACTAGCTATCTTCCTGACACTTTTCGCGGGCTTCTGGATAGGTCGGCTAAAAATAGGCAAATTCTCCCTTGGAACAGTGACAAGTGTACTGCTGGTGGGTGTGCTGGTTGGACAATTGAACATCACGGTAGACGGTCCGATGAAAGCTGTGTTCTTTCTGCTCTTTCTTTTTGCTGTAGGCTATAAAGTAGGACCACAATTTTTTCGCGGATTGAAGAAAGACGGTCTACCGCAAGTGGGATTTGCCGTATTAATGTGTATTGTCAGCCTTGTATCTGCCTGGGCACTCGCCAAAATAATGGGTTATCACGTAGGTGAAGCTGCCGGATTACTCGCCGGTTCACAAACTATCTCTGCTGTTATCGGTGTAGCTGAAGATACTATCAACGGGCTGAGCATCAGCGATGCACAAAAAGCAACTTTCATTAATGCTATTCCTGTAGCCTATGCCGTAACTTACATTTTCGGTACCGCTGGCTCTGCCTGGATTCTGGCTTCACTTGGACCGAAATTTCTTGGCGGATTGGAAAAGGTAAAAGCTGACTGTAAAGAACTGGAATCTAAAATGGGAAGTTCGGAAGCTGACGAACCGGGCTTCGCTCCTGCTTTGCGTCCCGTCGCATTCCGCGCCTATCAGATAACCAATGAATGGTTCGGAAAAGGAAAACGTGTAACTGACCTTGAAAGCTACTTGTACGAACAAGGAAAACGGCTCTTCGTAGAACGTGTTCGCCAGGAGGGTATTATAAAAGAAGTTACTCCAAATCTCATTCTGAAAGAAAAGGACGAAGTAGTACTCAGCGGTCGCCGAGAATTCGTGATAGGTGAAGAAGACTGGATAGGCCCTGAAGTAATAGACGCGCAACTACTCGACTTTCCAGCCGAGACACTACCGGTAATGATCACACGAAAAACATTTGCCGGAGAAACAATAAGTACCATCCGGGCACAGAAATGTATGCACGGAGTGAGTATTCGCAGTATCAAACGTGCAGGCATCAACGTCCCCGTACTGGCACAGACCGTAGTAGATGCAGGTGACATGCTCGAACTCACCGGAATGAAACGTGAAGTAGAACTTGCTGCCAAACAAATGGGATACGTAGATCGTCCGACCAATCAAACGGATATGATATTCGTTGGTCTGGGCATTCTCGTCGGAGGTTTAGTAGGTGCATTAACCATCCATTTGGGAGGTATCCCAATAAGTCTCTCTACCAGTGGAGGGGCACTTATTGCAGGATTATTCTTCGGATGGCTTCGCAGCAAGCACCCTACTTTCGGAGGCATCCCCGAGCCCTCTCTATGGGTATTGAATAATGTAGGTCTGAATATGTTTATTGCCGTTGTGGGTATCGCTGCCGGACCAAGTTTTGTCACCGGATTCAAAGAAGTAGGTGCCAGCCTGTTTATCGTCGGTGCACTGGCTACGGCTATTCCACTTATCAGTGGATTATTGATGGGAAGATATCTGTTTAAATTCCATCCCGCATTAACATTAGGATGTACCGCCGGAGCAAGAACTACCACAGCAGCACTAGGAGCTGTACAAGATGCGGTTGAAAGTGAAACACCCGCACTGGGATATACTGTAACCTATGCTGTAGGTAATACACTACTTATTATTTGGGGGGTATTTATTGTATTAATGATGTAATAATGTGCTAATGTGCCAATGTGCCAATTGGCTGCGCTATCGCCCGCACGGTAATTGGCACATTGGCATATTAGCACATTATTAATTGACACATTATTCATTGGCATATTATCTAAATTATTTAATTATGGAAAAGAAATCAAATGGCACAGCCATAACCAAAAGTTTTGCAAAAAAGATGGAGGGCATCAGTCCCTTTGAATTAAAAAACCGCCTGATCGACATGGCGGACGAGAGCGTAAAGAGAATGGCCCACACAATGCTAAACGCCGGACGTGGTAACCCGAACTGGATTGCTACAGAACCTCGCGAAGCATTCTTCCTATTAGGAAAATTCGGGCTCAGTGAATGTACCCGTGTTTCCTCTCTTCCCGAAGGAATAGCCGGCATCCCCCAAAAAGAAGGAATTGCCGCACGTTTTGAAGCCTTTCTGAAAGACAATATCAAAGAACCGGGCTCCAGATTATTAAAAGACAGTTATAACTATCTCCTCATGGAGCATGCCGCAGACCCGGATACACTTGTTCACGAATGGGCAGAAGCCGTCATCGGTGATCAATACCCTGTCCCCGACCGTATCCTACATTTCACCGAACTCCTTGTACAAGATTACCTGGCACAGGAATTATGTGACCGTCGCCCTCCGAAAGGAACTTTTGATCTTTTTGCTACCGAAGGCGGAACAGCGGGTATGTGTTACCTTTTTGACTCTCTGCAAGAGAACTTTTTGCTGAATCAGGGAGATAACATTGCCCTCCTGGTTCCGGTATTCACACCTTATTTAGAAATCCCGGAACTACGCCGATACCAATTCAATGTCACCGAAATCTCAGCCGATAAGATGACGGAAGACGGATTGCATACCTGGCAATATAAAGATGAAGACATTGACAAACTGAAAGATCCGAAAATAAAAGCACTCTTTATTACCAATCCGAGCAATCCCCCCAGCTATTCACTGAGTCCGGAGACAGCTGCACGTATTGTCAATATAGTAAAGAATGACAATCCGAATCTAATGATCATCACCGATGATGTATACGGAACGTTCATCCCTCATTTCCGTTCACTTATGGCGGAGTTGCCACACAATACCCTATGTGTATACTCCTTCTCAAAATACTTTGGAGCAACCGGATGGCGACTTGCTGTCATAGCCCTGCATGAGGATAATATCTATGATAAAATGATAGCCCGCCTCCCGGAAGAGCAGAAAGCGATATTAAATAAACGTTATTCCAGCCTTGATCTTCATCCGGAGAAGATGAAATTTATCGACCGTATGGTAGCAGACAGCCGTCAGGTAGCATTGAACCATACTGCCGGACTTTCATTGCCGCAACAGATGCAGATGAGTTTGTTTTCCGCCTTTTCTCTGCTCGATAAAGGTGATTACTATAAAACAAAGATGCAGAATATCATTCGCCGCCGCCTGAATGCATTGTGGGACAATACCGGTTTCTCATTGGTAGAAGATCCTTTACGTGCCGGATATTATTCAGAAATAGATATGCTCGTATGGGCACATAAATTTTACGGAGACGAGTTTGTAGACTATCTGAAAAAGACCTACAACCCTTTGGATATAGTATTCCGCCTGGCTAACGAAACCTCACTCGTTTTACTGAATGGCGGCGGGTTTGCCGGTCCGAAATGGAGTGTCCGCGTTTCTCTTGCCAATCTTAACGAAACCGATTATGTAACAATTGGAAAAGGTATTAAGAGAATACTGGATGAATACTATAAGCAGTGGACAGTGGACAATTGACAGTGGACAATTGACAGTGGATAGTTGACAGTGGATAGTTGACAATTGACAGTTACTATACAGTATTACAGCGCAGCTAACTGTCAATTGTCAATTGTCAACTGTCAATTAAATAACATTCTAAATCTCGTCCACCCGTCCGCATACGTACGGAGTGAGAACGAACATCCGTGACGCATCAGGACTTCACGGATAAATATCAGGCCGATTCCCTGCCCGTTCGGCTTGGTAGAAAAGAAGGGACTGAAGAGTTTAGCTTCAGTCTCTTTTGTTATACCTTTACCATTATCTGCCACCTCAATTCCGCCCGGGAAATAAGTACGTATCTTGATTTCTCCATTCTGCTCAATACTCTCAGCCGCATTCTTTATGATATTCACCAGTACCTGTTCGAATAAAGCAACGTCAAGTTTCACTTCTCCCAATTCCTCATCAATATCCAGTGTTATGGTAATATTACGGTCGGCACACATACCTTCCATAAAACGTTTACAGGAGAATACAAGATCATTGAGATTAACCGGAGCCAAGTGAGGTTCAGGTATTTTTACCACATCTGCAAAACGGGTAATAAAGCGGCTCATAGAGAAACAACGGTCTGTACATACACGCATCACCTCACAGATATCTTCCATCCCTTCCGACTCGGAAAGTGCCTGTTCTACGGTATCCAACGTAGAAGTTATACCTGCTGTTGTATTATTCACTTCATGCGCAATCATACGAATCACTTTCTCATACGCCTTTTTCTCAGCTTTCATCACTTCATCCGTCAGGCTTTCTATCAGGAAGAAAGGATGCTGGAATCCCCGGTCGATGAATGAAGAGTGCGTACATTTATAAATATTCGAATCATTCAAACGGACAGTTACTGTCTCTCCCTTAGCAACACGCCCCAATTCCGCAGCCAACGGAGAATCAATAGCAATCAGTTTTTTCCCCTGAACCTCTTCGGGACGAACACCCAGCATTTTAATAGCCATCGGATTTAATTGAGATATTTCATCATCAAGGGTAGTAATAATCACTCCCATTGGAGAAGCATTAATCATCAGATCGAGGAAATGATTCTGTTCCCGAAGCCGGAGACGCTCATTCTTCAACTGCTCCATCATTCTATTGAAAACATTGACCACGCGATCGGCCTCATACTGCCCAACAAGAGTCAAACGACTGCTGAAATCCTGTTCGCGTAATAGCTCCATACCACTACCAATCGTATCCAACGGTTTTATAATCTTGCGATAAAATAAAATCAAATATACCAACAGAAAAACGATCAGAACTTCCGAAATATATAACAAAGGCTTATACACCCATCCACCAAAGTAGAGTATCACTCCACCAAGAGCAGCCAGAAACAAAGCCAGTATAAAAAAATATCCTTTTAGACGCACGATAAATAGTGATTAGTGATTAACGATGAGTGATTAGTGATGAGTGATTAGTGATTAACGATTAGTGATGAGTAATGAGTGGTTAGTGGGCTGCGCTATAATCCGCATGGCACTAATCACTTATCACTAACCACTCATCACTAATTACTCATCACTAATTACTCATTACTAATAATTGATTCCATATTTTTCCAACCTCCGGTAGAGGGCAGCCCGGCTAATGCCTAAGGCGGTAGCTACCTGACTGAGGTTCCCTTTACAACGTTCCAGAGTCTGCAAAATAGTCTGACGTTCTATTTCATCCAGTGTCATTCCGGAAAGCGAAGTACCAGTAGCCTTCGGATCATCCTGACGAAGATATTGTGCATCAAAATCCGAAGCATCAAGAATAGCTTTTCCACTGACCAGTATGGTTCGTTCCACCAGATTTTTTAGTTCACGGATGTTCCCCGGAAAGGGCAAACGGCTGAGAAACTGAAGTGCATCAGCAGAAAATTCAGTACGGGGCAAATTATTAACTTCGGCCTGGCGATCGGCAAAATGACGGGCAAGTAACGGAATATCTCCCCTCCTTTCACGCAAAGCCGGAAGTTTAACTGTTATAAGATTGATACGATAGAATAAATCTTCACGGAAAGTATGTTCACTTACCATCTTACGCAAATCGGCATTGGTGGCAGATACCACCCGGATATCAGTCTTACGGGGACGGCTGTCACCCAAAACTTCAAACGTCTGGTCTTGCAGGACACGAAGCAATTTCACCTGGCAAGAAGGGTCCAGATCTCCTATTTCATCCAAAAATATAGTACCTTTGTTTGCCATTTCAAAACGCCCGATACGATCAGCACTGGCATCAGTAAATGCGCCTTTCTTATGCCCAAACATCTCACTTTCAAACAAGCTTTGAGAAATTCCACCCAAATTTACCTTGATAAATGGCTGTTTGGCACGTTGGCTATTTATATGAATAGCTTCGGCTATTAATTCTTTCCCCGTTCCACTTTCTCCGGTAATCAGAACAGAAGCATTGGTACGGGCAATACGGGCAATAGTATTCAAAACATCTGTTAACTCCTGACTCTTACCGATGATATGGTCGCGTTTCAAAGCATCACTCTGTTCTTGTGGTACTTCTGCAGGTGTAGCAGTCAGTTCCAAAGCTGTTTCAATGCGTTGCAACAAGGCAGCATTATTCCAGGGCTTTGTTATAAAATCAAAAGCTCCTGCCTGCATTCCCTGCACTGCCAATTGAATACTTCCCCATGCGGTCATCAGAATAACCGGAACATCAGGACGGAATATTTTCACTTGTCTGAGCAAAGTCAACCCCTCTTCGCCTGTTGTGGAAAGCGTAAAATTCATATCCATCAGAATAAGGGCGGGAGCTTCAGAACGTACTACATCCATAGCTTCACGAGGTCCGGGAACTGTTTGCACCTGATAGCCGGCACGTTTTAACATAAAACTGAGAGAGGAACGAACGGCACTGTCGTCATCAATGATCAATATCATAAGCGTGTGTTTTTATGATCGCAAAATTAATAATAATATAGCAAATAGTTATTAATAAGCGCATGATAAATGATAAACAGCACGCAATATTACAGCACAGTCTACTAATCACTTATCACTCTACCCATTAATCACTATTTTTTCACTACCTCTTCAAAGTCTGCTTCCAGTTCCGTATCCCTCTCGAAGTCCCACAGCGTAAGGCTGCGAATCTGATAGAAGTAAGACCAATAATTATACAGTTCTGATATATGTTTCTGCCGTGCCTGATCCTTTGAATTCTGCGCATCATTCAAGTCGAGTGTATTGATCTTACCTATCAGAAAAGTCTCAATACTGGTTTTATAACGCTGCTGAGCAATAATATCGGCCTCTTTGGCTATGCTTAGCTGTTGTGCCTGATTATTGAAATGCTCCACAAGCAAGAAGATATCCTGATTAAAGTTCATCTGTTCCTGACGAATTTTGGAAAGTACCACTTCACGATTACTCTTTGCCACACGTACCTTACCACGACGCTTTCCCCAATCCAGAATAGGAATCTTCACACCCACTTTCACTATCTGGTTATCGAGCAGATGATTGTAGGCAGAGGCAAACTCTTTGTCAAGCCCTGTATAGCCTACACTGGCAAAAAGGTCTACACTACGCAGATCGCCACGTGCGGTAGCTACCGCATAGTCCGATTCAAGCTGCCGACGACGAATATTCTGTGCAAAAGAGTTACGTTCCAAAGCTTTGCTAAGCACTTCGTTATATTCCATTCGTATGTCCGGTGCCGATTCGGGAACCACTGGTTCCAGCTTTTCATCCTCATCCATTCCCAGAAAAGCGCGAAGCTGGAACATATTGGCATTCAGATTACTCACTGCTTCTGTAGTAGCAGCCTTGGCATTCAGAGCAGAAAGTTTCAGTTGTAACAACTCATTTTCTGATATCTGCCCCATCTCACGCTTAGCTCCGGCTACCTTATATAAATGTTCGGCATTCAGCTCATTCTGCCGGGCAGTAGCCAACGTTTCCTTTGCCAACAGCAACTGAAAAAAGTAAGTAATGGTTTTACGCGTCACATCTTCCGTGGCAGAGATAAAAGCAGCCTTTGCCTCTTCATAGCGTACGGGTTCTATACGACGGTCCCACTTCAGCTTATTCACGCCAAAAACAGGTTGGGTCAGTTCCAGATTGATCGGTACGGACATGAACTGTTCTTTCCCGTTTCCCCCGAACTGCCTGATATAATCCAATGAAGTTGAGAGAGAAAGTTTACCACCTGTCAGCCATATATTCTGATCAATAGACAAGTCTCCGGATAGTTCCAGGTAGTTGTTACGGACAAACCCGTAAGTACCATCCGAATTTTGATAAGAGCTGTACGATTTTTTATAGTTTGGCAATGTCCCTGTTAGATTCACTTCGGGTAGAAGATCAGCACGAAAAGTACGATATTCCCAATAAGCTGTTTTCAGTTCATTCAAGGCCACCGCCGCATCTACGGATTGAGTACGTGCCAAGGCAATAGCCTCATTAAGAGTTATTTCCCGTTCATTCTGTGCCGTAAGTATTTGCGAAAAGGCAAAAGTCGCTAAAACAAGCAGTATATTCTTCTTTTTCATAAAAGTATTATTTTCTACAATTTAAGAAGTCCAAACGGCGTGCCAAAAAGATAAGTAACTAATTCTCCGATAATTAATACATTCGGTAAGTGTCCGAAAACGAACACTTTGTACACAAATGAACGTCTTTAACATCGTTTACTCACAAACATCCGGGATGCGTACAGTAAAACGTGTTCCCTTTCCTACTTCAGACGTAACACGGATCGTTCCATTAAGCCGCATCACGATTGTCTGACAAATACTAAGCCCTAATCCGGCTCCCTGCGTGAAATTATCCACTTTATAGAAACGTTCGAAAATATGATCCAATCCATCCTGAGAAATTCCCTTACCGGTGTCTTCCACAAATAAAGAGGTATAGCCGGGTTCATCTTCAGTATATCCCACTGTAATAGATCCACTTGTTGTGAACTTAGCAGCATTGTTTATAAGATTATTCACTACCTGCTGCAAGCGTACATTATCTGTCACCATATACTTCTTACTACCTGTCGGGATATCAAGTTTAAGTTCTACCCCCGATGGCATGTTCAACTGCTGGGAGTCATGTACGTTCTTCAACAGCAAAGGAAGACTATGACGGGCAAACTGGAAGTCCATCGTCCCCGACTCAATACGAGACAAGTCAAGAATATCATTAATTAATGCCAACAACAGACTACAGTTCTTATTAATTGTAGTAATAAACTGGGAAACCTCTTCTTCTGTGAAAGCACTTGTATCACTCAACAAGTCGGAGAAACCGACAATAGCATTCAAAGGCGTACGAATTTCGTGACTCATATTGGCTAGGAAGGCAGACTTTAACTTATCAGCCTGCAATGCCTTATCGCGGGCTATGGTCAACTCTTCCTCTGTACTTTTATAACGTTGAATACTCTGACAAACACCAAGAATACTATAAGGCTCATCTGATGTCAGTCCACTAAGCACGGAAGTACGATATTCCCACCACTCGTAATGCCCATCTGCATTACGCTGACGGAAACTCATCCGGGTATTCTGATGTACTCCTGTAAGGGCAGCATCAAATAGAGAACGTATGTGTTCCAACTCTTCCGGATGCACCATCTTTTCCATATTCTCACGCGTAATAGTAGTTGCCGATTCATCAAAACCAAATTGCCGGAGGAATCCTAACGGAAAAGTAAAAATGTTAGTACGAATATTAAATTGCCACGGATAGATAGAACTATCCTCTATTGCCAGGTCAAAAAAGCGTTTCCGCATCTCTTCATCAGATACATTGTGGCAGGAAAGGGCAACGCCGGTAATCTCTCCACGTGAATGAATAGGAACCATCTCTCCGGAAATCGGAAAGTAATTGCCACTATGTACTTCCTGCATAAAAGAGTTGGAAGGAATTATGCAGCTTTTGCCTTCTTTAATTACCTCTTTCAGCATGTCATGCAATACATCTTTACCCTTAGAATATATTTTGAAGATAGAACCGGCAGGCAATCCCTCGTAAGGCCGGACAGTAACATCGACCGGAAGATGCAACATACGTAGCAAAGAGAGATTAGTGAAATGAATACGAAAATCAGTATCATACGTTATTACTCCCTCGCGAATAGAATGGAAAATATTATCAAATTCATCACGCTGGGCCACTAAACGGTTTTGTACCAAAAGACGGGTTTGTGCATGCATTCTCCGGCGTGCCTCCCGTCGATTAGCACGTATCAGCCAAACAACAATAAATACCAATAGCCCAAGTATGGAAGCATAAAGCAAAATGAAAAAGAATTTATACTTCTCCCAATGGGGCTCATTAAGTATAATCCCCGGCTTCACCCGATCTTTTGCCACATGAAAAAAATCGAGTTGCTTATAATCATAATAAAAATCAATCGGGCTTTCAGTAATCCCTAAATCTGTCGGAGAAGTTCCTTTCAGCACTTTAGCTGCCCTCACACCTACCATCCGCGAAGAAGCATACGGATCAGCATCATAAGCACAAAAAACTCCGTTAGTCAACGCCAGGCTCTGGCAGGAAAAAAAAGGCGCTTTAGAGTTCTTGCCGATAAATGCCATAAAAGGAGACCATTTAGGTACTACCACAATACGCCCGTGGCTATTACGCGGGTAACATACAGAAGAGATAATACTATTTGTAGTTCCGGTTTGTACATTGTAAGTCTGCAATTTATAATCAGGATGACGCTTTACAAACTGTCCCCACTCATTCATAAAATCTTCTTTTCCTTTCAAACTTAAAAAGCTGTTATCATTCACACAAACAACCTCTTTACGTTCGGGAAATACCTTATTGGCCTGTTCCAGTAAAAGAAAAAAATCGGGATTGGAAGTGAAACCGCAAATATTAGGTAAAGTAGCCATAAGAGCTTCATCCGGATATTTGATACCGTAAAAAACAACCGGAATCTGACGTGGCAAAGAATCACCACAAGCAAACAATGTATGAAAAGCCTCATCACCAGACGTCACAATTAAGTCTACACCACGTCCTCTTGCCCGTTCGCAAATACGGCTCATAATAACTTTTTCTGAACTATATGCCCAGTAATCGGCATCCAGATATTCGGTGATAATATTAATCTTCAGTTTCTCTTCACCAAAGCCATCACGAAGTCCACGGGTCAGTTCACTATGCCAGGGAGTCTGATTAGTATAAGACTGTATAAAAAGGACATTATAATTCTGTTCAGCAGCAGTTATCGGTAGAAATACTGTAAATAACAGGAACAAAAGTGTGTTATAAAATCGTTGAGTCATAGAATTAAATACTGCGTTGTTTCACGATTGTGCGCACAAATATACGCTATTATCTTGAAAGCAACGCAGATATATAATTTAATTTTCACTCTTCATGCAAAGCTTCTGCCGGTTGAATACCCATTGCCTGCCGGGCAGGGAGCCAAACAGCTATAAATACGGTAATAGCCAACAAGATATAGGTAACGGACATACCTGCCAGAAAGCGAAGTAACGTAAACTCTACAGGATAGTTGGAAACAACTTCCGCAAAGCCCAAATTAGCTCCCACTATTATTGCCGGAATAAATGCCAGAGTCAACAAAATCAGTCCTTCACCTAAAAGGAGTTTACGCAGACTTACCCTGGTACTGCCTAATGCTACACGCAACCCCAGTTCCGCACGGCGTTGTTGGGTACGGAACCAAAAAGTACCCAGCACAGCAAGAAAAGCATTCATTAAAAAGAATACAGCCACTGAAAGATAGGTATACAAATCATTGCGAGGCTCTTTCAACTGTATATTTCTATAATCACTCATCGGGCGCATATCTCCAAGATAGAAATTTCCTATCATCAATTGTTCACGCATCTCTTTACGAAACTTACGAATAAAATCTTCTCCGTCGGAATCAGGACGTACCCGGATGTAAACACCTAAATAAGGAGCATCCAGATAATAGAAAGGATATTTTTTTGTGTAAATCAACGGAATATAAGTAGCCGACTGATGAGCGGTAAACTCATTGTACTTTTGGCTTTCACATACAGCCGCTATACGTACACTGTCTCCGTTTAAGTTATTCTTTACCCATTCGCCCACAGCAGGACGATCCGGAAAAAGTCTCCGGGCCAGATTATCCGTTATAATAATATCCGTAAAATTTGCCTTACCCGACAGTTGCTCCGGAGAACTCCCATCTGCTCCTTTCACTCCGAATACCCGGAAATAATCCGAACTAACGCCACGCATGTAACTATTACAGGTAATTGTATCATGCACAAGTGAAGCTGTTTGGTTCATCCAGACATAGTGTTTATGCATGTTTGTATAGCAAACAGATTCCACCGCCGGATGATGTTCCAAGCGGTCTATGAATGCATAGAAATCATCTGTAGCATTCTTTGTATGAAGACTGTCCGGAAGAAATTTTGCACTTTCAGGAGTAAGTACACCAATATTGAGAGCATATACATTGTGCCAGTTGAATCCCAAAGGACGGGTTTGATTAACGGTAATAACATAAACGTAATCTACCGCATACCACATGCAAGTGGAAATAACAAACAACCCGGCTATCAACCATCCATTATGCCGCCGGTTGTTCCATATTATTGTAAAGATGTGCTTGAACATATTGATTACCTTTCATTTAATGCATTGACAATGGTTGTACGAGCCACACGCTCTGCCGGAATCCCTGCAGAAAGTAAGTTGAGAACCAGACAGAAAAGAAGTGCCACAAAGAATATCCACGGACTTATCATGGAAGCATTCATTGTTGCCGTTCCACCATCCGACAACTCAGATGCCAACAACCAGTCTGCCAGTAACCAAAGAGCAAAATAAGAGAACAACAATCCTACTAATCCTCCGATCAGCGTAAGTAGCAAATTCTCGGTAAGAACTTGCCAGAGCAATCCCGAACGGGTAGCCCCGAAAGCTTTACGTACTCCAATCTCCGAAAGACGTTTACGCATCCGGCTCTGTGTCAGTCCTGACAAATTAATGGCGGGAACAAGCAGAATGACAATCACAATAATGATATAGCGGATTATGACTTCCTGTCCCGGAACACCACCATTTGCATACTTATGAAGCATCTGAACGAAAAAAGTATCGGGTTGTCCCAATAAATCCAGTTGCATTTCCTGATCATTGCTGTTCAGCTTAGCCAGGTTCACGTCTACTTCCTTGAGTATCTCAGGAAAATCGGCAGAGGAATGTGCCAGAATAAAACACTGAAAACCGCCTGTATGTCCTTTTGTCCATCCCGAAAGATCAATGTGGCTAATATCACTATTAGTAGTATAAGGTACCCATATTTCAGAATAACTCTGCTCAGCAAACTTACTCACATCACGTACTACCCCGCAAATGGTGAACTCTACAAAATTTAGTTCCAGACAACGTCCCACAGCTTCTTCTACTCCACCAAACAAGCGGCGGGCTACACTTTCGCATATTACGGCTTGTTTCAATCCGGACTTAAAAGCAGCCTCATCATAGGGTTTTCCGGCAAGAAACCCAAATTCAAATACACGCCAGAAGGCAGCATCGGTATAAAGTGACTGACAATTAATCTCCTCGCCCCCACCCGGAACAGCAGCCAACATACGTCCATATTCACAAATAGCTGTTACAGCTTCTGCGGTTGTCAGCGGATAAAATAGTTGTTGTATATCATAGAGAGATACCCGGCTATAATTGCGTGCATCTTTATTCTCTTTTTCATAAACACTGGACCATTTCACATACAACGTACGGTTACGGTTTGTTTCCGGTTCATAATTTGTTGTCTTAGCGTGCAACAAAATGATAATCACCATCACCACTGAAATAGCAAGTGCCGTACCGGCAATACTGATTGCAGAGAGCAGCTTATTCTCCAGCAGCAAATGAAAGGCTTGTTTGAAATGTTGTTTAAACATGAAATAATTTACGATTAGACGATTTACGATTAAACAATTGGGATTACTTTCAGTTATGGGGGGGAGAAAACCAGACGATTGAACGATTTACTCAGTAACTTCAATCGTAAATTGTCAATCGTCTAATCGTAAATTCCTTTATTCTTCCCTCAGTGCCTCTGCCGGCTGTATCTTCATCGCTTTACGTGCCGGAATACCAATACCTGTCACAATCATTAAGGTAATGAGAACAAATGTAAGAACTGTGGTAATTATGAAACGCCCGGTTTCAAGGGTAGTACCATTCATCCATGAGTTCAGTTCGGCATGTGCTAAATTCCAGTCGATAACAATGGCAGGTACAGTAGCTATCACAAGCAACAGCAATCCTTCTGTCAGCAAACGATTAAAGATTGTACGGTTTGTTCCTCCCAATGCCTTGTGCAGAGCAATCTCACTCCGGCGTTGTTGCGTACGGAACCAGAAGGTACCCAACAATCCCAAAAAGATATTCAGTAGCAGAAAAACCATGCCGAAAACATAATTACGCAACTCATTCATAGAGTTCTGTTCAAAATTGCGGCGAATGTCTGCAAAAGAGCGAATATCGGCAATGAAAACATTTCCCACACGTAACTGTTTCTCACTGTCAGCTTTAAGGCGATTGATAAAGTCTACATCCTGATTTTCCTTCACACGTATACATACTTCTAAATGAGTATCATACCAACTCCTCGATAACTGATAAAGCATACAGTAGGAGAACAAAGCCTGATCGTGATCCGAGTAGCGTATCGGTTTCAAAGAAGCAGCCAGATTGTAAGTTTTCGTAGTATCACCCCACAAATAAAACTGTTTACCTACCAATGAGGTTAATTTAATATTATATTTTCTCTCATACAGATTATCAGATGCCAGAAAGTTCTCTTTAGTCAGCATTTCTGCCAATTGCTCCGGTGTTTCTCCGCGTGTCCCCTCATAGCGGAATACCCGCAGGAAATCCGGAGTTACCAGACGACGCACTACATATCCATAGGATTGAAGTGTATCATACCTTATATCACTGCCGCTATTGCTTCCATTATAAGGATAAGAATTCTGGGACAAACTTACAGCTTCTACCTCCGGACGACGGGCGATACGGTTCACCAACTCTTCTATTTCATCGGCAATCAATGTGTCATTCGGAATAAAGTCAGGACTTTTATCTGTAAGTCCGCCCATGCTTACGAGATAGCAATGAGAGATGTCGAACCCATGCGGCTCGTTGTACACACGATACTGAACATAGATATAATCCACAACATACCACATCACCACACTTACCAATAGTAACTCTGTAGCTATCCAAAGATTGGAATGCCACTCATTTTTTATCTGTGTAAATAGTTTTTTATTCATCATTCATTCGGTTTAATGAGTTCTACCTCCCAAAGCATTTACAATACTGGTACGCGACGCTTTCCATGCCGGCAGGCCGGTACTCAGGAAGTTAAGTATAAAGCAGAAAAGCAATGCATACATAAATGTAGAAGGTTGTAGCAGGATAGAGGCATTTACTTCGGGTGGATTGAGCGTAGCACTATAGTCCTGAAACAGAAAACTGTTTCCCAGATAGGCAAACAATACACTGAAAAGTAAACCTGCCAGACCGGCAAACAGGGTTACTATCAAGTTCTCCATTACAATCTGCCCCATCATCTCCGTACGTGTACTTCCAAAAGCACGACGTACACCAATCTCAGAAACACGCTGACGCAAACGGCTCTGAGTCATACTACTCAGGTTAATGGCAGGCACCAACAGCAGGATAACGAAAATAGTAATCCGCTGTCGGCGGGCAGCCTTTACATCAGGCTCCCAGTTGGCAGCAAAAGCTATAGCCTGCTTCTCCTGATCGTACGGACGATTGCGATAAATTAACTCATAACCACTTTCGGCCAACAAATGATTATACTGCTGCTGCATTTTCTTAACCTCTTCACGAATGCGCTCAAAGTCGTCCCGGCTTTGTGCCAGAATCGTTACACTCATCATTCCCATATGACTATCACTCCATGTATCTTTGGCCAAATCTGTCGAAGTATAAGGGATCCACACTTGTCCGTATGAAGAACTTGCCAAAGTAGAAACATCTTTCACTATCCCCACTACTTTATAGGGAGCATGATTTAAAAGAAATTCATATCCAACGGATTCAGTTGTACCAAACAGAGCACGGGAAACACTCTCTGTCAACACTGCCACAGGCCGGCCGGAATCAAAAGTAGCCTGGTCATAAGGTTTACCGGCAACAAATGCAAAATCGAACACCTGCCAGAAAGTATTGTCAGTCTGTCGTAAGTCAATACTAACGGCAGGACTACCCGGCACAGAAACGGGAGTAGTTATTGCCGCACAACAATAAACAGTAACTGCCTCAGGGGTGGTAAGTGACTTAAAGCAAGCTTTTGCAGTTTGTTCGCTCATAGGCCCGTTGCTGGTACCGTCTCCCCACTCCTTGTTACCGATACTCATAAAAGCAAAGTGCAGGAAACGATCTCTGTTGCTTTCCGGAGAAAAAGGAGCTACCTTCACCTGCTGAATCATCACCACCAGCATTATGAGGAAAATAGCAAGCGCCGTACCCAGTACACTGACCAGACTTATAATAGGTTGCTGGCGCAATTGTGCCAACGCTTGTTTGAAATATAGTTTAATCATCTTGAAGATATTTACGATTAGACAAATTAGAATATTTACTAAATCTCCTTATCTTTTACTCTCCTGTTTCCAGATTCCGGGTATTTACCCCACCAATACCGTCTTTCGTAATTTTAGCAGTTTTGGCATATCCGGACAAAGTCATATGCCCTACACCATCAGCATTGGCTATGAGGTTAACGCAGTTTACATGCACATTCACCTTTCCTACTCCTTCAAGACGGGCACGAAGAGTTTTGCATTCCAGATCGGCTATATTTATAGAACCAACACCAGTCATATTCAACTCCAGATTCTTCAGTTTTAGTTTCTTCTCGCAGCGGAAAGAGCCAACACCCTCAACGTCAACGCAAGACAAGTCCGGAGCAGAGATATAATACTTTAACTTCTTTGAATCGTTATTTTTTTGCTTATAACTGAGGACGAGCTTACCATCCTTTGCTGTAACAGTAACCTTCTTCACATACTCCTCGGGGCCTTCAACGCGTAGAGAGTAATCATCCGACTGGGTAAAAAAGATATCGCCCACTGCCTGCAGGCGGATGGAAGAGAAGTCGGCAACCGCTTCATTGCGGATCACTTTTTTATTAGACTGTGCCCGTAAAGGAGAAAAAAGAATCCCCAGCATGAGTGCGATAGTAAATATGGATAGACTTGTTTTCATTGTCGTATATGATTTCTTTAAGTTATAAAAAGTAAGAATGCAGAATATTTAGTTAGGTCTCAATATCATTATAATGTCTATTGCACTTGTCTGCCGTCAAAGAAGCGAACCGTACGGGAAGTCTGTTTAGCCTGTTCTTCATTATGAGTAACCATCACAATAGTGCGTCCATCTTCTTTGTTGAGACGATGAAGAAGTTCCATGACTTCAGCTCCCATCTTTGAGTCCAGGTTACCGGTAGGCTCATCCGCAAGAATAATCTCTGGATTGCCGATTATAGCACGGGCTACAGCTACCCGCTGACACTGACCGCCGGAAAGTTGTGTAGGAAAATGATTCATACGATGGCTCAGCCCCACTTTCTCGAGCACTTCCTTTGCCAAGCGTTTACGCTCGCTACTGTTAACACGGCGATAAAGCAACGGAAGCTCTACATTATCCAGTACATTCAACGAGTTTATCAAATGGAAAGACTGAAAAACAAACCCAAGGGTCTTGTTACGAAATGCCGCCAGCTCTTTATCCTTCATCCCTTCTGTATGAGTACCGTTAATTTCAATCGTACCGGTAGAAGGCGTATCAAGTAACCCCATAATGTTCAGCAGTGTAGATTTTCCACATCCGGAAGGTCCCATAATGCTAAGAAACTCACCACGGGCCACGGTCAGATTCACGTTTTCAAGGGCTACCGTTTCAATCTCATTCGTACGATAGATTTTGGAAAGAGAAGTCAATGTTATCATAACTTAAGTATTTAATGGTATTAATTATTTCGCATTTTATCGGTGAAATATAGTCAAATCGTGTGCCAAAGAAGTAAATCACTTATTTCCTGATGATTAAACAAAAACTCTATTGTCCGAAAATGAACACTTTGCCCAAAGACGAACTATCAGGAGATACAAAAGTGAACATAAAACAGACGGGGTGTCTGTCATAAAATTGATCCAAATCAAAAACGTTCAGGCGGAACTATACCCTGACATTTTTTGTTTTACCTTTGCAGCCGGTAAAAGAAAATTAAGGTATTAGGTAAGGTTTTGTATGAAGAAGAGTCTGATTGCTTTGGCGTTCGGTACCTTAGGATTGGGTATCGCCGAGTTTGTAATGATGGGTATTCTGCCCGATGTGGCAAAGGATTTAAATATCAGTATTCCTGCGGCGGGACATTTCATTTCTGCTTATGCATTGGGAGTCTGCGTGGGTGCCCCTATCCTGACTCTTGCCCGGAAACATCCCTTGAAACGTATTCTGCTTGTACTCGTTGCACTAATTATGCTTGGCAATATTTGTGCAGCAATGGCTCCTAATTATTGGGTATTATTGTTGGCCCGCTTCATCTCCGGACTGCCACACGGGGCGTATTTCGGAGTAGGCTCCATCGTAGCCGAGAAAGTTGCCGACAAAGGAAAAGGTTCGGAAGCCGTATCTATTATGATTGCCGGAATGACCATTGCCAACCTATTCGGCGTTCCTTTGGGAACTTCTCTGAGTACGATGCTCTCATGGCGTTTCACCTTTCTTTTAGTAGGTGTCTGGGGAGTTGTTATCCTTTATTACATATGGCGTTGGGTGCCCAATGTAGAAGGACTGAAAGATACCGGTTTCAAAGGGCAATTCCGGTTTCTCAAAACTCCTGCCCCCTGGCTGATACTTGGTGCTACGGCTTTAGGAAACGGTGGAGTATTCTGCTGGTACAGCTACATCAATCCTATGCTGACCAATGTCTCCGGATTCTCCGCAGAAAGTATCACCCCATTAATGATCCTTGCCGGATTCGGTATGGTAATGGGGAATCTGATTAGCGGGCGTCTTTCCGACCGCTACACACCTGGAAAAGTGGGAATGGCTGCACAGGCGCTTATCTGCATCATGTTGCTTTTAATCTTCTTCTTCTCCCCGTACAATTGGCTGGCCGTCATCCTGATGTGCCTTTGCACAGCGGGATTATTTGCAGTTTCCAGTCCGGAACAGGTATTGATAATCCGCGTAGCCAAAGGTGGAGAGATGCTGGGAGCAGCCAGCGTACAAATAGCCTTCAATCTCGGTAACGCCATCGGTGCTTATGCAGGGGGACTGGTTGTAAGCAATGGCTACCGTTATCCGGCATTGGCCGGCGTACCGTTCGCCCTTATCGGCTTTACGTTATTCTTCATCTTCTATAAAAAGTATCAACCGAAATATATTTAACACTCCTGCACAACCTGAGAATCAATATTCCGGCAAGAATCTTCCGGCTCATGGCAACAGATAGTAACCGGCCGGTCCTATCACTGCATTTCCGACAAATATGCTGACAAAGGAATGTGGAATAATTGATTGTGAATGGAAAATATTGGTCATCCTCCATTTACAACAGATATTACACACGCGTTCATTGTAAAGCACGTAATATTGCAAAGAAATTCGGATAAGCTATAATTGAGATGCATATTAGCGCAAACGCCCACTGATTAGAGGAGTGTGCGCTATCATTGAAAGCCAATATTAAATCATTAATAAAATATAGAATGAAGAACATTATTCTCAGGAAAAACCTCCGGCAGCATGCCCTACTCGGATGCCTTATGCTACTTCCTCTTTCGTCTGTATGTTTACAGGTAAGTGCACAACAAATTGCTTTTCCGGGTGCCGAAGGCTGGGGACGCTTCGCGACCGGCGGACGTGCCACAGATCCTGCCATAGGCAGTAAAGTGTATTATGTGACAAGTTTGGAGGACTATCTTTCGACGGAAGAGCCCATTGAAGGAACCCTCCGTTGGGCACTGAGTACAGGAGACGATACCCCACGAACCATTCTTTTCAAAGTAGGTGGTACTATCGTCCTGAAAGAACGGTTGAAATGTCCCAGACCCAATGTAACCATTGCAGGTCAATCTGCTCCGGGTGGTGGTATCTGTATCTCGGGAGCCAATATCTACATTCACAGCAAAAACTTTATTGTACGCTACATACGCTTCCGTGCCGGTGACTTGTCGGGTAAAAACTACTCTTCATTAGGAATTGAAAATACGGAGAATGTTATCATCGACCACTGTTCCTTTAGCTGGTCAATGGAAGAAAACGTGACGATGTACGATAACAAGTACACCACCATGCAATGGTGTATCCTGAGCGAACCGCTCTATGTATCCAAACATGATAAAGGCGCACGCGGTTACGGTGCACAATGGGGTGGCGAGCATTCTACGTTTCATCACAACCTGTTTGCACATTGTGTAGGCCGTACTCCGCTGGTGAATGGTGCCCGTGACAAAGCTGCCAGCGGACACGATGCTTTTGTAGACACGGAGATTATCAACAACGTGCACTTCAACTGGGGAAACAAGGGCGCCTTATACGGTGGGCAACTGCATTCAATTATCGAAGGGGCTTATTCACGCACCAATCTTATCAACAATTACTATAAGCCGGGGCCTGCCACCAATACATTCCAGGAACGCTGGTTTGCCGACTGTTCTCATGATGCCGCCAGTGCTACCGGACTGGGAGAATGGTTTATTGACGGAAACTTATTTGAAACCAATGAATACAAAAACGATAAGAACAAAGGAGACCACTCGCAGGTGAATGCCGACAACTGGATATATGCAGACGGAAGCAACTCTAAGAAAGCAGTCAATCTGCGTGCGGGTACAAACCTTATCAACGATATAAAGCTGACTATCCCCTCGGCCAGCAGCGACCTCAATGTAGAAACGGCAGAAGAAGCCTACTATAAAGTCATCAGGCAAGCCGGAGCACAACTGCCGAAGCTCGACGAAGTAGACACACGCATCCTGGCCGAAGCAGCAGGAGAATCGGTACCCGTAGACAGAGGTGCTATCAAATGGAACAAGACAGAACCGGCATCTCCTACCGTAAAATTTGTTGGTATGATCAACTCTCAGGACGATCTGAAACCTGCCGATGCCAATGAAAACTGGACTCCCTGGCCTGATCTTACTCCAAAGAACGGTGAATCTGCCCCTATAGATACAGATGGCGACGGTATCCCCGACAGTTGGGAAGATGCTAACGGGCTGGATAAGAACAATCCCGCAGACGGAGGAGCAATCAGTGCGAACGGTTATTCCAATCTGGAAAACTACCTGAACAACCTGGCAGGAGGTGGCGGTACTTCTATCGAACGTCCTTACGCAACCAACAGTGAAGTGACTGCACTGTATATCACCAGCCTAACGGGTGCACAGGTATACTCTTCACATCCACAGGCTAAGAAAAATGAAATCAATCTGCCGGCATTACAACCAGGTGTATACATTATCACTTATATCCTGGCCGACGGAAACAGAGAAAACGAGAAAATCATAGTTACAAACTAACGCCTAAGAGCCTGTTTCAACTTTATTATGGACTAAAGTTGAAACAGACTCTTGCTTACTCAATAGATATTAAAATGAAAACCTGTAAAGTAATCTATCTTCTGATGCTGTTAACATGCCTGCCAGTCTCTACCCGGCTGGTTGCACAACAGCTTCCTGCTTTTCCCGGTGCCGAAGGGCATGGCCGCTACACAACAGGCGGACGGGGAGGAAACGTCTATCATGTAACCACTCTTGAGGACAGTGAGGCCAAAGGTACCTTGCGCTACGCTGTAAAGCAGAAAGGGGCACGCACCATTGTCTTCGATGTAGCCGGAACCATCTACCTGAAGAGTGATCTGAAAATCTCCAATGACAATATTACCATTGCCGGACAGAGTGCTCCGGGACAAGGAATCTGCCTGGCGGATTATCCGGTTATCATCTCGGCCAACGATGTCATTCTCCGTTACCTGCGTTTCCGGGTAGGAACAGCAAGCATAGCTACCGGTGGAGAACCGGATGGTCTGGGAGGTATGGATAAAAAGAATATCATTGTAGACCACTGTTCGGTCAGCTGGTCTATTGACGAATGCCTGTCCGTATATGGTTCTGAAAACACAACGGTACAATGGTGTCTTATCTCCGAAAGCCTGCGCACTTCCGGACACAGCAAAGGGAAACACGGGTATGGCGGTAACTGGGGAGGTGCCCATGCATCTTATCATCACAACCTGATGGCTCACCACGAAAGCCGCGTACCCCGCCTTGGCCCGCGTCCGGGAACACAGGAACGGGAATATATGGACCTGCGCAACAATGTATTCTACAACTGGGCAGGCAATGGATGTTATGGTGGTGAAGGTATGAAAGTAAACATCGTAAACAACTACTACAAACCAGGTCCCGCAACCCCTCAGAGTGCAGTACGTTACCGTATTGCCAAGATCGGCGTAAGAACTACGGCATACTGTACCAATGCCGACGGCACTCCTAATGCATGGAAGCCAATGGAACATGTATGGGGACAGTTCTACGTAGACGGCAATGTGATAGAGGGCAATGCGGCCGTCACTGCCGACAACTGGACAAAAGGTATCTATGAACAGATCAATAATAAAGAGTGCGACAACACCTTCAATGATCAGGTAAAGGCCGAAATGAAACTGGATACTCCGCTTGAAACCGATGTCATCACTACCCATACCGCCGAACAGGCATTCAAACAAGTATTGCTCTATGCCGGTTGCTCCAAAGAAAGAGATATTATAGACGAACGCATCGTGAAAGAAACAGAAACCGGAACGGCGACTTATCAAGGCAGCGTATCCGATGATGCTGCCAAAAAGCCCGGTCTTATCGATCTGCCCACCGATGTAATGCCCACAGGAGCTTCCAGTCCCTGGCCGGAGCTAAGTAAGGGGGGAGTTACCACCGACCAACTGAAAGATACGGATGGTGACGGTATCCCCGATGTATGGGAGATAGCCAACGGTCTCAACCCGAACAATGCCACCGACGGAAAAGCAACGACTTTGAGTCAGGAAGGATACACCAATTTGGAGGTATACCTCAACAGCCTTGTAGCCGATATCACAGAGAAGCAAAACGCTGATGGAAGTGGAACCGGTATCGGAAAGGAGTCTGAAGATGCAATTACAGTATATGCATCGGGCAATACTGTAATTGTAAACGGACTTTCAGGAAAGAGCAGTATAGAAGTATATACATATAGCGGTGTAAAGATCCGCCAAATAACGGTAAATACTGCGGAAACGTCATTCAGTCTGCCTTCGGGAAATTACATTGTCCGGACGGCAACTGCCCATACTACAAGCGTGAAGAAGATTCTGATTCTGACAGATTGACAAATTGTATTTTCTATACCCTTTTTATAACGCCATAGCGGAACCAACTCCCGGTTGGTGGAATTAAAGACATTACAGGCGCATCAGGAGAATGCAAAGAGTTTGCATTTGATTATTTTTTGCATCAGCACAAAACACAATCTTCTCCGCAACGATCCTTATGATCAAAAGCAGATAAAGAATAGTTCATTATGCTATTTTCTCCACGGTCATTTCCAGCTGCCTAATAAGTCAAATAAGCACATCAAAGGAGCTTCCGAAGCCCTCCCCGGAGCCGGGCAAATCACTCCCCGGAGCCGAACATGTTGCTCCCCGGAGCCGCGCACACTGCTCCCCGGTGCCGGACAGATCATTTCTCACCAACAAAAGCAGGCTTTTCCGGTAAGAATATGCGTATATTCTACCGGAAAAGCCCATTTATCTGCATATTCATGCAGCGTTTTCATGTAAAGTATTCTCAGATGGAGGGTTTCAACAAAAAGTTTAGTTAGCCGATTTCAGATATTCCTATCCTTTTGCTTCCAAAAAGTCTTCATCTCTATCTTTCTCTTTCTCTTTTTACTTCCACCAGATAACCTTCTCCCCCACCACTTTATAACCTTACAACTCTATAACCATCTAACTCCATAACCATCTACCTCCCCATGCAGAAAGCACTTAACGTGGGTTCTGTACCATATTCGGATTGGCATCTATCTCTGCTTGCGGAATAGGCAATGCTACCCGCAGATCAGACGGAGTAATAACCGCAGCCCCGGATACGGAAGGTAAATGCCAGCCACCGGTACGATTCACCGGCAAACCATTTCGCATGGCATCAAAGAAAGCATGCCCCTCTCCTACCAATTCCTTGCGACGCTCTTTCAGGATACGTTCCAGGCTAAGTTCTGATTCTTTCACCGACTTCACCGGATTGGCACGGCTCACAATGGCATTGAGGCAATCCAGAGAGAATTTCAGGTTTTCTGCCCCACCCAGCTTAAAGGCAGCTTCGGCAGCATTCAGATACACTTCGGAGAGACGGACAATGCAGATGTCATTGTCCTGCGGATTATCCCCCGTCTTGCCGGGATACTTATTCAGATACTTAGGATAGCCGGCAGAACCTTCGGGCAGTATATCTTCCGCCGGTTTTTCGGGCAAGCGATTCAACACGTGGCGCACATCATCCGGGTCTTCTCCCAACAGATCGAGGAAGGCTTTGGTGAGTACAAGGTTATTCCAATCCTTCACATTATCGGCATACACCATCGGAGCACCCTCACCTCCCGTTCCGCCATCCGGTTCGGAAAGGGTATAGTAAAACTCAAACAGCGACTCAGAACTGAAGTCTTTTCCCCACACGGTGGGATATTCTTCGTGTGTGAACAGTTTATAAAGCCCTCCGTTATCTATCACTTCTTTGGCCAGTGCGAGTGCCTGCTCATTATTATTCATATAAAGATACACGCGCGAAAGCAATGCTTTGACACTCCACACATTGAGATACCCGTCCTTCTTGTCAGTAGAGAGGGCCGAAAGATCCAGTGCCCCCGTCATATCGTCTATCACCTGCTGATAGCACTCGGCTACGGTGTTGCGGGCAGGCTGATGGGTAGGCAGTGTCGTTTTAATCTCGATAGGTACTCCTAAAGAAGCACCGTTGTCCAATGTATAGGGCATAGCAAACAGGCGGGTAAGATCGAACAAAGCCAGTCCGCGCAAGGCAAGCGCCTCGGCTTTGATACAGTTGAGGGCAGTGACATCATCCGTCGCCACTGCACCGGATTCAATTCTTTCCAACAGACTATTTACCTGGTGAATCACACTGTAAGGCTGATTCCATACACGCGTGATGTTCAAGGCATCATCTGCCGTAACGTTAAATTCATAATAAGGCGATACACGCTTTCCGGCTCCTTTGCTGATACGTGCCTGAACATCTTCGCCACGACAATCGGCATAATAGAGGTAATTATCACCATAGTAACTGTGCGAAGCAGCAATACGATAGATACCGTTCAAGGCTATTTGTGCCTCTTCGAGTGTACGGATAGCCTCCGGAGTAGTCACAGAAGTAGACGGATTCAGGTTCAGCCAGTCACCTGAGCAGGAAGAACAAAGAAGCGATGTGGCAGCAAATATATATATCAATGTACGTTTCATATATCTGAGTATTATAATATAAATGAGTAAAATCAAAAAGTTATCTCAACCCCAAAATTGAAGGTACGCATGGCGGGAGCTTCACAGAACACCTCACCGTTGACCGGTACTTCCGGATCATATTGTTTCCATTTGGCCCACGTCAGCAGGTTGCTGCCCGAGAAGTAGATACGTGCATTCTCTATCAGCGCTTTCTGTGTCCACTGTCCCGGTAGTGTGAAACCGATTGTCAGGTTCTTGAGGCGGATATGATCGGTACTGTGAATATAGCGGGAAGAGTTTTGCGGACCGGCACCTTGTTCCAATACAAAACGGGGTACGTCGGTTACATCTCCCGGTTTCTGCCAGCGGTCTAAGGCATATACAGGCAGATTGTATGACTTTTCTTTGCTACCGTCAGTCTCTATCATCGTACCTGCTTTGTCAAAGGAATAACCACCTAATGAATAGGTAAAGGTAAGTCCCAGGTCGAACCATTTGTAAGAGATGATGTTAGTAAAACCTCCCGAAATCTTCGGATCGGCAGACTTATACGGAATGGCTTGTGCCTTAGAAGCATCATCGGTCTTTTCTTTACTGTAAATCCCCTGTTCATCCTGCGTATTGAGATAGTAGAGGGCTTTTCCGGTCATCGGATCTACTCCGGCAAACTCTTTCACGTAGAAACTATTGTAAGGAAGGCCGATCTTATGGATAAACCAGGAACCTTCGATAGACTGCGTCATATCTCCATCCAGCGTTACAATCTTATTACGGTTGTGCGTCAGGTTCAACACCGACGTCCAGTTAAAGTCCGGACTGGCAAAGTTGATGGTACGCAGTTCAAATTCCACTCCCTTGTTGTTGAGCTGCCCGATATTTGCCAGGTAATTCAGGAAACCGGTAGTAGCACTGATAGGTCGATTGTAAAGCAGATCTTTGGTATCGCGGTTGTAATATTCGAGGCTCACAAAGATACGGTTGATAAAAGCTAAGTCGAGACCGATATTGAGATTGTAATTCTTTTCCCACTTCAAACCGGGATTGGCCTGAGCAGATTCATACGAACCTGCGGCTCCCATATAGTTCTGTCCGTAACTGTACAACCCCATATATCCGTAAAAAGCTCCCGGCTGATTACCGTTGACACCATAGGAAGCACGGATTTTCACATCATTCAATACCGGCTTCACAGCGTCCATAAAAGACTCGTTGCTCAGATGCCACATACCGGAAACAGACCAGAAATCACCCCACCGGCTTTCGGGAGCAAGACGGGAACTACCGTCACGACGGTAACTGCCTGCAATGTAGTAACGGTCGTCATAATCATAATTCAGACGGGAAAGGTAAGAAATCATCCTGTATGCCTGCGTAGAAGAAGCGAAACTTTTCAGCACAGCCGCATTATCCGGTTCGAGCAACACATCCGAAGGGAGCTTGGCTTTCTCTCCCATCGCCTTATCACTCTGATAGCTTTCCAGTTCATAAGCAGCCAATACATCAAGATGGTGCTTGGCGGCAAATGTACGGGCATAGTTGAGCGAAGTAGATGACAATAGCTTACCATATTCGGTAAATCCCTTTGAAGTCTGGGCATCGCTTCCGCTCTTGGGGCCTGCTCCGCTAAGAGGATTCAGATAACGTGAATCTTTCTGCACGGTATAATCATAACTCAGCGTCTCTTTCAGCTTCAATCCCTTGATAATATCTACGGAAGCATATCCGGTAGAGAACATACGCGTCATACGGCTACGGTTATAATCGGTACGGATGTCGCGAAGCGGATTCACATTGGTGCCGGCATAAGAGCCCACATAATTGCCCGAAGCATCGCGCACCGGCATAGAAGGCGTGGCAGACACAGCCACACAAAGAAATGGATTAATGTTAGAACCACGTTCTTCATTCATCTCCTGACTCATCTGGGTGAACATCATATTCCCCCCTATTTCGGCACGGCTACCTATTTTCTGTGTCATGTTCAGACGGGCAGAATAACGGTCCAGGCCGGAGTTCTCTACCAATCCTTCCTGACGGTTGAAACCGAGGGAAGCGTAGAAAGTAGTACGCTCGTTACCTCCCGAAGCAGATACTTCATAATTCTGATTATGAGCGGTACGCATCAGTTCTTTCCGCCAGTCGGTATATCCCAGTTCCGGTATCCCTGCATACGTATCAATATTGGCGTTGGCATACTCCACGGGAGATTCCAGTCCTTTGTCTACGGCAGAGTTGTACAGACCTTCGTAAATCATTTCGCGGCGCTGATCCCCGTTCAATGTAGGACGGAAGTTGACAGCTGCATTCGAAAAACCTCCGCTGGCACTCAAAGTAACTTTAGTACGTCCTACTGCTCCTTTCTTGGTAGTAATCAGGATTACTCCATTGGCAGCACGCGAACCATAAAGAGAAGCGGCGGCGGCATCTTTTATCACTGTGATATTCTCAATATCAGCAGGATTAAGCGTACTCATCACATTGGTTTTAGCATTGTTCATATAAGCAGCGTCGGCACCCGTACCGGCTCCCATACTACCGGAAGTAACCGGTACGCCATCAATGACAAAAAGAGGTTCATTGGATGCATTGAACGAACCCATACCACGGATACGGATACTCTGGTTGGCTCCTGGCTGACCGGAACCGGAAGTGATGTTCACTCCCGTTGTCATACCCTGCAACTTCTGTTCAACAGAGAGTACCGGCACGTTTTTCAGCATATCGGCCCGAAGCGTATTGGCCGATCCGGTAAAGGATGACTTTGAAAAGTTTCCGTATCCGGTCACTACTACCTCATCCAAGCTCAGTGATTCGGGGCGCAACATCACATTTAAAACGCCGTTCTTCGGCACTTTCACCTCAACCGTTTTCATCCCGACATAGGAAACAACCAGGAATTTATCCGATGCCTCCACATGCAAGGTATAACGACCATCCATATCTGTCACTACTCCCCGGCCCGGTGCTCCTTTTACAGAAACGGTAGCTCCGATAAGTGGCTGTTTGTCGTCTGATGATGTCACTACACCTTTTATTTCCAATTGCTGTGCCTGAACATGTATTGCACACAGGCAACCCAACACAAACAATACTACTTTAAAGTTTCTCATTGGTTAATTATTTTAAATCTACAAATACCTATTTATACTTATATACCCCAATAACTGTACCTTAAAGATGCCGAGGAAACAAATTAATTCTAAACAGCAGTAAATAAAAACATTAATTATCCAAGGAAAGCTAAGAAATGAAAAAAGGGCTGTAGAATTGGTCCACATATTTGTGGAATAATTCTACAGCCTGTTCTGCAAAAGGCTAATAATTCAATACTATCTAAAGATAGCGAACATCGCCTGCCGTACTTCCCCGTGCGGGAAGCACTATTTTAGTTTTAGTTTTGTTTTGTTCTTATATTGGCTCATATCGCTCACCACTACCCTGTCGCCCGGTTGCAAACCACTTATTACTTCTGCATATTCAAAGTTGGAATCGCCCAACTGTACTTTCCGTTTCACAATCTCATCCTCTGCAGTCATTACAAATAATTCATACTCGCCACGCCCCACATAATAAGAAGCATTGGCAATCCGCATCACATCTTCTTTCACAGCATTCATCACATACACATCTGTTTTCAGACCTGAACGCAAACGACGGTTGTTATCATCCACCAATTGTACGGAGAAAGAGATAACCCCGTTCTTTGACAGCGGTGTCACACTGCTAACCACTCCTTCCAGCTTTTCCGTACCAATCTTCACAATTGCTTTTCCGCCGGCAGCCACACGGTCACCGTAAGTATCGGCAATTTCACCTTCCACTTTGAAGTGACTCAAATCGGAAATAATAGCCAATTGCCCGCCTTGCGGTACCTGCGCACCCACCTGATTATTAATATAAGTAAGAATAGCCTTGCGCGGAGAACGAATCTGTGCATCGTCCAATGTACGCTTCATCTCGGCAAGGTTCTTACGGAAAATGTTGAAATCGAGCTCCTGTACCTGTAGTTCGGCAGCAGCAACCTGTTTCTCATTATTATATTGTTGTTTGAGTTGTTCATACTCTAACTGGGCTACATTATAGCTCAGTTCCGCCTGGCGTACTTTATCGGTAGTACCTGCACCAAGGCTATCCAGGTAATGTTCGTTGCGAAGCTCCACCTTCATACGGTTCAGCTTCATAGCCGACACCTTTATCTGCATGGCCATGTCAGAAAGTTTGGTCTGGTTGTTCACACGAAGCTGATCCAGTTTGTAACGGCGCATTTGCTCTTCGTCGAGCAATTTCTTGTATTCCGTCTCAGTACTTTGAAGGTCCAGTTTCAAAATAGGAGTACCGACATCTACACTGTCTCCCCCCCGGCGATAAACCTCTACAATGCGACTATTGATAGGAGAAGTTATAATTTCTTCAAAAGCCGGTGCCACCTTTCCCGATGCACTGACGCTGACCTCAATTGTACCTTTGTCAACAGTAGAAAGTACAAGATCCTTTTTCTGAACCCCTGTACGCATCAGGGAAACAAGTACACTGATAACCACAACGGCCGTAACCCCAATGGCTGAATAGCGAATAATCTTTTTATTACGTTCTTTGTTACGTACTTCTTTCGGAATTTCTCTGTCCATCTTATTTCTATTTACGATTTAGCGATTTACGATTGGAGATACTAAATCTGTGCCAAAGTACTAAAGTGCTGAAAACAAGGAACAAGACAAAAAAGAAGGGTGTCCGAAAACGAACACCCTGTACGAATTTAGCAAATGAAATGTTACAAACACTCAGGTTATCTCAACCGTAAACGATCTCCCACTTCCGGGATATAATCACCGTCTTTACGGTTCATCTTATAAAGATTCTTCAGTCGGATACCATATTTCTGAGAAATGGTATGCATAGAATCACCATCTTTCACAATATACACATTATATTGCTTGGGAGCTTTCTTCTTCTTTGCTTTCAGATAGATGATGTCACCCTGCGTCAGAGTATAGTCGCGTTGCAGGTCATTATACTTCACCAACTTCTTCCAACTGATATCGAACTCATCACCCAGTTCTTTGAAAGTATCTCCGTTACGGGCAACCACATAAGCAATGTCATTGGCTATATACACCGGATGCGGGTTCAACAACCACGGATGTTTACGCAACTTACGTTCCGAATAAATACCTTTGGAATCGTACTTATACAAATCATAATCCTCTATAATAGTAATCAAACGGTTGGCATAGGAAGGATCTGTGGCATACCCTGCCTTTTTCAAACCACGTGCCCATCCTTTATAATCGGTAATATTGAGCTTGAACAGAAAAGCATAGCGTGCCCCACGAGTCAGAAACGTAGAATGATCCTCATAAGAGTCTCTTGGATTTTTATAAGCCCGGAAACACTCCTGACGGGCATCATCATCATGCCGCACCGTACGTCCCTTCCAGCTTCCCCCGCACTTGATACCAAAATGATTGTTACTCTTACGGGCCAGTTCACTCATTCCGGCACCACTTTCAAGCAATCCTTGTGCCAGCGTAATACTGGCGGGAATCTTATGCTCTTTCATCTGCTCTATAGCAAGATCTTTATACTTATCAATATAATCTACATAACGGGAATTTTTGCGCTGAGCCTGTGCACCCACAGAAAGCATAAGTGCAAGGGTTATTACGACAAGTCTAAGTGTTTCCCGCACAGGGAGGTGCACCAAGAGATGATTAATTGAAACGCAGATGAACGCAGATTTTCGCAAAGAAAAACAAGGATAAGATAAAGAACAACAGTATTTTAATCTGCGTTTATCTGCGTTTATCCGCGTTTCATCTGATAAAGAAAGCTCTGTGAGACTCAGTGGTACTCTGTGGTGAGTTTGATTCATTATTGTCCAAATGTGAGTTAAATGCCACAAAAATCATAAAAATAATTGGGATTATCAATCTCTTTCCTAACTTTGTAACATTAATTGTAGAACAAAAACCCTTGATAAAGATGAAAGACCTGACGATTACCAGCATTATCAAAGTATACACATTTGATGAACTTAATAAAACGGACCAGGATCTGATGACAAGTGCAATGGAGGCAACTACGCGTAGTTACGCTCCCTATTCGAAATTCTCAGTAGGAGCTGCCGCCTTGCTTGCCAACGGAATTGTGGTAACCGGAACCAATCAGGAAAATGCCGCTTATCCGTCTGGTTTATGTGCAGAACGCACTACCTTGTTCTATGCCAACTCTCAGTATCCCGATCAACCGGTGCTGACCCTTGCCATCGCTGCCCGTACGGAAAAGGACTTCATCGATCTCCCTATTCCCCCTTGCGGTGCTTGTCGCCAGGTAATACTCGAAACGGAGAAACGCTACAAACAGCCCATCCGCATTCTGCTCTACGGAAAGAAAGAAATTTATGAGGTGAAAAGTATTTGCGATCTGTTACCGCTCTCATTTGACGCCTCAGCCATGAAAGAATAATGATACAACAATATAATACCAAACTAAAAGGAAAGCTCGTCCTTACCGATTCTTACCATACAGACAAAGCCTTGCAAAAGGAAAAGAGCCTTTATAAATTTATCTGGGTACGAAATGGCAGTATTACGCTGGAAATAGATCATCAGGAGGTAATACTTGTGCCGAATGAAGTTATCTCTCTGTCCAACCTGCAACATCTGGAATTCAAATCCATTGACGGAGACTACCTGACACTACTGTTCAATAGTAATTTCTATTGTATTTATGGCAACGACCACGAAGTATCGTGCAGCGGTTTCCTCTTCAATGGTTCATCACATGTGATCCGGTTCGTATTGGATGATGCCGAACAGAAACTGTTGAACGACATTGCCGATACACTCAGCAAAGAATTCTCCGTATCGGACAATTTACAGGAAGAGATGCTCCGCATCCAGCTCAAACGCTTCATAATCCAGTCTACCCGTATCGCACGCCGGCGCCTGAACATCACACAGGAAAAGGAATACAGTTTTGAAATTATTCGTCAGTTCTTTATTCTGGTAGATACACATTACCGGGAGAAAAAACAAGTACAGGACTATGCCGATATGCTGCATAAATCTCCTAAAACATTATCAAATATTTTTTCAGCCTGCAAACTCCCCTCCCCATTGCGCGTCATTCATGAGCGTGTGGAAGCCGAAGCCAAGCGATTATTACTATACAGCAATAAAAGTTCTAAAGAAATAGCCGACCTGTTGGGATTTGAAGACCAGTCCTCTTTCAGCCGTTTTTTCAAGAACATGACCGGACAAAGTACTGTACAATTCCGAAATTCATCCGAAGGGAAAAATTGACAAGCGATAAAGCTAAATTGCTATTTCCGGCAAATGGGAAAACCCCGACCTTTGCGTTTATAAGTTAAACCCATAAAAAGTTATAGCAATGAAAGAAAAATTAATCACTCTTCTGACCTTCACCTCCGGTCTTAAAAGTTTCGGTATCAAATTTATCCGTGTAGCCATTCTGGTTGTATTCGTCTGGATTGGCGGATTGAAATATTTTCACTACGAGGCAGATGGCATCGTACCTTTCGTGGCAAACAGTCCGTTTATGAGTTTCTTCTACGCTAAGGGAACTCCGGAATACAAAGAACATAAAAACGCCGAAGGTGCATATGTACCCGAAAACCGCGAATGGCACGAAGCCAATAATACATACACATTCTCTTACGGACTGGGTGCGCTCATTATGAGTATCGGTATCCTGGTTTTTCTCGGTATCTTCTTCCCTAAAGTTGGCATCATAGGAGATGCACTCGCCATCATCATGACACTCGGCACATTATCTTTTCTTGTCACTACCCCCGAAGTATGGGTACCCAACTTAGGAAGTGGCGAATATGGGTTCCCCTTGCTCTCGGGTGCCGGAAGACTGGTTATTAAAGACATCGTAATCCTGGCTGGCGCAGTAGTATTACTTTCCGACTCCTCGCAACGGGTATTGAAATCTTTGACAGCTACTACCCGGTAACTGAAACAAATCTCCCGCTTCGGATGTTATAAACCTACAGAATAACCCTTTAAAAGAATATAGATATGAAACAATATGATGCTATTATCATAGGTTTCGGCAAAGGTGGAAAAACATTGGCTGCCGAATTATCCAATCGTGGCTGGAAAGTCGCCCTCATCGAACGGTCTGATAAAATGTATGGAGGTACATGTATCAACATAGCCTGTATCCCTACCAAAGCATTGGTACATGAGGCCGGGATATCCGGACTGATGTACAAGGAAGACTATAAGCAACAAAGTGACTTTTATAAACAGGCTATTACCCGTAAAAATGAACTGACCTCTTTTCTCCGAGAAAAGAACTTCAGCGATCTGGATGGTCGGCCCAATGTTACAATCTATACGGGAATGGCTTCATTCACTTCACCCAACACGGTGAAAGTTGTTCTTCCAGACGAAGAGATAGAACTTCAGGGTAAAGAAATTTTCATTAACACCGGAGCTACAAGCATTATCCCTGCCATCGATGGAGTTAAAGAAAGCAAGCACGTGTATACCAGTACCAACCTACTGGATCTGGACATACTCCCACGCCACCTTATTATTGTAGGCGGCGGATACATCGGACTGGAATTTGCTTCCATGTATGCAGAGTTCGGAAGTAAGGTAACCATACTTGAAGGAGGAAGTGCGTTCATTCCGCGTGAAGACCGTGATATAGCAGACAGTGTACGTAAGGTACTTGAAAAGAAGGGAGTAGAAATTCGTCTGAATGCCCGTGCACAGTCCATACATGATACAGCAGATGGGGTGACTCTGACATATACAAACACCGCTGATGACGTCCCTTGCTTTGTTGAAGGCGATGCTATCCTACTGGCTACAGGCCGAAAACCAATGATAGAGGGCCTGAACTTACAAGCAGCAGGCGTAAAAGTAGATGCACACGGTGCTATTATTACGGATGTACACCTGCACACTACTACTCCACACATCTGGGCAATGGGCGATGTAAAGGGAGGACCGCAGTTTACTTATGTATCTCTGGATGATTTCAGGATTATCCGCAATAAACTGTTTGGTGATAAAGAGCGCACCACCGAAGACCGTGATCCGATAGCTTACTCCGTATTTATTGACCCGCCACTTGCCCATGTCGGTTTGACGGAAGATGAAGCTATCAAGAGAGGATATTCCTTCAAAGTATCCCGCTTACCGGCCACAGCTGTAGCACGTGCCCGTACTTTGCAACAAACAGACGGCATGCTGAAAGCTATTATTGATACACATACCGGAAAAATCATGGGATGTACCCTGTTCTGTGCCGAAGCATCAGAAATTATAAACATTGTCAATATGGCAATGAAAACCGGACAGCATTACAGCTTCTTACGAGACTTTATTTTCACACACCCAAGTATGAGTGAAGTATTAAACCAGTTATTCACATTTGATTGAAATAGATAGTTCTGATTTTTATTTCAAGTAACGCCTGTTAGAAATTAAAGTAAAACAGGCGTTATTTTTATCTTAACAACCAGGGGAGTGCTATATTTTTCTTACTTTTGTAACAACATTGCCCATAAAGAGTAAAACTCAAAATGAAAGAAAATCAAACTTATCAATCAAAGATTATGCCATTTACTTTTCGAAAAGCCACCACCGATGATGCAGCCAGAATATGGGAAATCATCCTGCAAGCCAAAGAACAAATGCTTCGGCAACAAAAGCAACAATGGGACGAAACCTATCCCCTACCCGAAAATATAACCAGTGACATTCGGAACGGTTATGCCTGCGTATTATGTAACGAGGGTGTCATAATAGCCTATGGTGCAGTCTCTTTTGATGGCGAACCGACCTATGAAGCCATCGAAGGTAAATGGTTAAGTGAACAGCCTTATGTAGTAGTTCATCGCCTGGCTGTGGCCAATGAAATGAAGCAAAAGGGCATAGCTACTCTGTTCATGCAAAAAGTAGAAGAATTTAGTCGCGGGAAAGGAATCTATAGTTTCAAGGTAGATACCAATTTTGATAACTTCTACATGCATAAGATGTTAGAACGGCTTGGCTTTGTATATTGTGGGGAAATAATATATGGCAGGGGAGTTAGGATGGCATACGAAAAGCTCTTATAATCCTTACCTCGCAAAAGTACGTATTTAAATATGAGTTAAATAGGTAATTAACAGCGACTTAAATACGTACTCTTATACCCTAAAAGTACGTACTTTTATAAGCATTGATTTACAAGATGTTAGCTGCATTATTTGTGCTATCCATACTCTTCATAATAATAGATATAATTAGCTGATATTCTAAAGGCTAAGAGTAAAAACTACTTCTTTGAAGAGTTCATTCTTCTCTTCTTTTTCTGTGAGGGCGTTAAAGGTTTCTCTTCTATTTTAAAAGTAATAGTCCCATTAATAGTAATTTTTACGTCTTCCTCTTCGTCCACCAACTGATAAGGTGCACAATCTGAAGAACCACCATACTTATGATTCCATCTTACAAATGGATAAATAATGGCAACAGCAATAAAAATTATAATGATAGGTATTAGCATGCGTTTCTTATTTGATTTACAAATATAACATGATAATAGGAATAATAGAAATTAATAGAGGTATAATTGATCTATCATTGTAAACTCAATCAATATTAACATTATCACTACAAAAAACAATCAATAATATACCATTCGGCCATAGGTTTATTTTTAATTAGTATCTTTGAAGCATTGGAAACAGCCCTTTGGCTACAAATGTCAATAGACGAAGCGTTGTGATTGGCTTTCAAATTAGTATCTTTGAACCATTGGAAACAGCCTATCTGCAATGTTCCGTTAGCAATAATCGTTGTGATTGGCTTTCAAATTAGTATCTTTGAACCATTGGAAACAGCGCGAGTCCTAATAAGTTCGTTTTAAGTGAGGTTGTGATTGGCTTTCAAATTAGTATCTTTGAACCATTGGAAACAGCTATTGTACATTAGAGGAGTGTGATAGATTCGTTGTGATTGGCTTTCAAATTAGTATCTTTGAACCATTGGAAACAGCTACTTAAAATGGGATATCAATACGACTACGTTGTGATTGGCTTTCAAATTAGTATCTTTGAACCATTGGAAACAGCTTTCTGCTACGTATGGTGAGGGAGACGATAGTTGTGATTGGCTTTCAAATTAGTATCTTTGAACCATTGGAAACAGCAGAAGGAGATTGCTGAAACAGTGAAGAGGAGTTGTGATTGGCTTTCAAATTAGTATCTTTGAACCATTGGAAACAGCGCGAGATTTATATTACGTATAAGATTTATAGTTGTGATTGGCTTTCAAATTAGTATCTTTGAACCATTGGAAACAGCACCATTTTGCGGTAACCGTACACAGTACAGTTGTGATTGGCTTTCAAATTAGTATCTTTGAACCATTGGAAACAGCTATTGATTTTGCCGCTTCTTGAAATGTTTTGTTGTGATTGGCTTTCAAATTAGTATCTTTGAACCATTGGAAACAGCAGGCTGCTTTATAGCCAGACACCCATGCTTGTTGTGATTGGCTTTCAAATTAGTATCTTTGAACCATTGGAAACAGCACGTAAGCAAACAGAATATATGTCTGATGCGTTGTGATTGGCTTTCAAATTAGTATCTTTGAACCATTGGAAACAGCTTTAGTGGAGCTATTAATTGTGCAAGTAGTGTTGTGATTGGCTTTCAAATTAGTATCTTTGAACCATTGGAAACAGCAATTAGCGATATCAAAGTAATCAACGAAGAGTTGTGATTGGCTTTCAAATTAGTATCTTTGAACCATTGGAAACAGCACAATCTCTACTATTCACTGAATACCAACCAGTTACATCTGATCACAGAAAATAAAAAAAGAGACTGTTTCCAAAAGAAAATCCCATATTTCTATGGGATTTTTTATTTTAAAATAGTTCCAACTGCTGTCCGGGAGTATTAACTCCCTGTATCTTCTTTCCATAAAACAGTTCTATATTTCCAAATTGTTTATCGGTTATACATAATATTCCCACCTGACCATGTTCCGGAAGAAAAGACTTAACCCTTTTTATGTGAACATCAGCATTTTCACTACTGGCACAATGACGCACATAAATAGAAAACTGAAACATAGTAAACCCGTCCTTTTGCAGATTTTTTCTGAAATCCGCATAGGCCCTTTTATCTTTCTTTGTTTCAGTCGGTAAATCAAAAAGTACCAGTACCCACATAATGCGATATTCACTAAAACGATCCATTACCTCTCCGGATAGATGATATGGCGAAGCTCCCCACTAAAACATTTATAAAGTGAGGCAGTAGTCTGCGAAACAGCTACCATTAACGGGCTTCTTTTACCACCTATTTTTACCTCCAACGTTGGAATTTCCAACAACTGAACCTTCAATTCTTTACTTAACTCACCATAATTAGCTCCATTATGTACAATACCAAAAACCAACTCATCCACATAAGGACGATAAGGCTCCATTATATCATCGGCCAAACAATAGGCATTATAACGATTATGATGATGAATGCCTAAAGTTGGTAAAAGCCCACTTATAACCAATGCACGTGCAACAACTGCCCGCAGAATAGCATAACCATAATTCAGTAAATTATTAGGTGGGACTCCTTCACGCTCTCTTGTAAAACCATCAATATCTGCAAACATACCTTTCCAATAGTATGCTGCAGCACGTGCTTCAAGATTCTCTGGATCTCCACTTTTCACATTATCTGCCCACACATGCATACACTTTACCTCTACACTTTTACATGCCTGCAATACTGAAGCTTGATTATTAATCTTCATTTTTATGGTTTGTTGCCAAAGTTGTTTTTTCAACGGAACCGAAGTATCCAATTGATAGCGAAAGCGTTCATTCTGAGTAGTGTTGCCATACAATGGAAGCATCAAACCAACAGGCATACTTCTACTATCGCACGTTATCACAGCACTATTATTTTCAAGCAACGCCTCCAAAACTCCGGATGTTATAGTTATTTGTTTATTATCCAACACTACAACTCCAATATCTTCAATAGGCTTCATTATCTCCGATTGTTGCTTAAAAGTGTCCGGTAAAGATTCATTTTTAACAATCTCAGGAAGTTTAATTACAAGCTGGGCATTGCGTAATGAAAGATAAACAGGATTCCCAAAATATAATGTTTTTTTAATCATAACTCAATCTATTATAATCCAACATTATCTTTTTCTTATTTTTGATTGTTTATTTCTGTTATACAACCCAACCTATCAACTCTAATCGGTACACAAACAGCCTTAATCATCTCATTATTCCATGATTTCTCCGCCTTATTATTTGCTCCCAATTCAATAACAGGAATTATAGCATTAGACACATTCTGAGGAATGAAGAAACACTGGGGCCCGGAACAGGAAATCATCTTATAGATTCTACCCTTATCTATATTATCCAACTTCATACCATTATTCAATTCATCTGCAGTAGGCACATAAACCAAGTCATTAGGTGACAACCAAAACAATAACTTATCACCGTTATTATTATTTTCGGGAACAGGAGTCCACCCCAACTTCTCTCTTTCAATAACAACATTCAACGGGATAGTCTCATAGTTCCGTTTACCATCTTCTGTTTGATAAACAGCAAAGAACAAATTTGTACCTTTGGCAGCTTCAACATATTTAGAAGTCTTATTTCCTGATGTCCCAACACTAAATTTGTTTCCTTGTGGCTCACATACGCGTACCTTATATATAGGTTGATGATATTTACCATCATTTAAAGCAGTAAGATTCCTATTCATCTTGTCTATGCCATCGGGCGAAAATGCCAGGTTAGGATCATCCTGATTATTACTCAAATGATTAAGAAGTATCTTTTGTATACCCGTATCTGTAACAGACTCCTTTATCTTCTTCGCATTAAAACTTGTATCCAATGGTTTGCGAACCGCTACTAAAGGCTCAGTAGAGTCATTCGTAAAATAATAAACAGCCACTTTTGACAAGTTCAAATCCTTCCAAAGAGATGCGTTTTCCTTAAAATACTTATCTATTCTTTTCTTATCATATTTATATGAATACAGCTGAAGTACTTTTTCCTTTAATTTTTTATCAACAATCATTTTCGGAGTATCCAAAGCAAGGCTAAGCCTGACTTCTTTCACCTTCTGAAGATTCACTTTACCAAAGACCGTATCTTTATGCATCGGCTTACGTATAGCCCAACTATCGCCATTTATCTGTTTCTCCAATACCTTCTTCCCACTTTCATCAAAATGTACATAATAATTAGTGGTTTTATTTATCACTCTCAAATTCTGCTTAAAACTTACAGTGATATTCTCCAATGCTTTTCGTATATCCTGAGTAAATGCCGGCCAGGGCTTTTTTACAATCCACTTATAACTGCCATTATCATCAGTCCGACATTTGGTACACAGCAAACGTTGCAAATCAGTACGAGATATTTTTGCTTTCTTACTTGCAGACTCATTACTCAAATAGTTAATATGATTCCGTGTAGCACACGCAATTACAATTGCATCCATTGCATGATGCCGATGATCAATACGCTTTTTACTGAACCCTTTCTGCATTTCAAGAGGTACTGCCGTTTGAAAAACACGCTTTCCTTCCTTATTTTCCCAACACCCGAATTGTTGACTTCCGGTTAATTCATTTAGTCGTTCAAACCGGGGATAGATAATCGAATTCCAAACATCATTTACTCCCCAATCCCTCTTTAGCCGATCTGTAACGCTGCCTGTACATACTATTACGTTCTTAGAAATAGCTTCCGGCTCATACTCTCCGTTCGAGTCCTTCTCACGTACAATATTTGATAACAAGCTTTTCACGACCTTACTAATGTAACGACTATCATTCAGCTGGCGTTCTATAAACGTTTCTGGTATATCATCCATTAGCAATCTCTTCATTTTACTGCCTATACCAGAATAATTGGCCTTCACAAACTTTTCATAAGCTTCTATAGAAAAAATCTGGACTACTTTACCAAAACCTATCTCTACATATTGTCCATGATGATTCTTAATAAACTCATATCCAAGCTCATTACTCTTCAGCTTATTCACTTCAGCCTCGCAAATAACCTTGTTACTAAAAGAATCATCAAAATAACGGGATTGGGGGATAATATGCTCTATCTCATAGGCCGACGTAAAGAGCTTCCCTAATGGAATAATGTCACCAGTATAAGGAGAACGATATTTCTGTTCCAGCCATAATTTATAGCGCAGAAACTCCGATTTCGTGGGACGTTTCTTTAAATCACTCTCTCTAAACTTCTTTAAAACAGCACTAATATCCTCCGGAATTTCTTCAACACTATTGAGCACCGTATCCTCATAGATTCTAAGTATTTCCTGCTGACCCGGCGAATATGGACGTACGTTCTCTATTTCGTACTCAGAGTTGATAAACTCCGCTAATAAAGCTTTAATACGTAAATTGGTGTTTTCATTTTCTACTATTTGAGCAGTCATCTTTGCCCGCTTATCAGCCGGATTCTTTATCTCACGCCCCAGTTCAACATGTATTTCATCAATCTGCCCTACACGTTTCCAAATATCACGGACAGTACGCAATGTTTCTGTAATAACCTGCTCTACAATAGGGTTTCGCAATGAATGTTGTCTGAACAACCGGAGATATGAGTCAATATCCTCAGGACTCTCCCACTTAGCAATAGCCCTGGCTTCAGAATGCCTGTTATACACAACATAACAAGACAACCACAACGGAAGTCCCTTAAAATCTGTTATATCCGACAGTTTTATAGCTTTTTCCCTCACTCTGTCATGGATATTCTCATCCCATTCACCTGTAATAATCTTATCAATCCGTTCCTTCGTTTTATCATCGATATTCGATAGTTCCCAATACTTCCCCATCCTCATCAGTGGCAAAAGCTTCTTGATTGCTTTAGCAGAGTATGCACCATATTCTTTTTTGAAAGGAGGCAGTTTCTTAAATACATCCGCAAAACGATCATCCAAATTATGTTTAGAAGCAAACTTCCGTAAAGCACTTTCAATCTCAATTTTATCTTCTACCGAATAGAGTATATGCCACAAAGCTTCTTCCACCTCCCGGGATAAGAAATCAGCAGCAACACCCACTTTTTGCAAACCATTCAATATAGCATTTCTTGTTTCATTGCACGGATATGATTTATCTTCTACGTAATTCCAGCGATATTCAGTAAAAGTCTTTTTCAAACCGAATTGCGGATTTTTCAGAAAAGCTTTCTGGTCTACCTCTTTCCGATCATTGAGCCATTCAAATAAAGTAGTATAATCGTCTTCTGTTTTAAGAAAATCAGGCGTCACATCCACATCCGTTTCCAACTTGCCATCATCCATAACCCTTTCTCTCTGATAAATCCGTATATTAGAGATAAACTGCCACAAACGAAACTCCTGAAAAAGAGGATGGGATTTTGCAATACATTTAATGGGTGCTTGCTTCACCTCTCCTGTTTCCCGATCCATATACTGATTCTCCTCATAAGGACAATTATCTATCAATGACTTTTTAGTTTTCAGAGGACGTTGATAAAAGATAATATCATCTATGAATAAATAAACAAAATCTCTACCGGAGATATTATTCTTATGTGCCTCATTACTGACATATAAGGCGTCGATACATGCTCTGTATAAATCCCGGTCCTGTAACTCCGGATGGAAGGATAGCTGCTTTTCTAAAATCAAACGCAACTCTTCCTTATAAAATTTACGTTCGACCGTCCGCACCAGTCTACCTTTTATTTTTTGATGCGGATTTTGTAACAAGGCATCATAGATATAACATCCCACCGTTTTATGGCTATTTGCAATATCAGACTCCGTCTTTTTCTTTATCAACGTCCAGTCATCTTCTTTCGGTGCACGGAAAGAACGCTTCACCTCTCCATATTTATCCAGTTTGGGCGTCCCATCTTCATTAAGATCTGTTGTCACAATGAATTCTTTCACTTTCCCTTCCCAGTCCAAAGGGATGTTACTGGTTCTACGATAAATCCACCCGTTCTCCAAATGAACATTATACCAGGTGTCTTTTCCTTTCTTGTCATCAGTAGCCTCCACCTTAACAACCCTCAAAGCATAAAACTCCACAAGCTTATTGGATTGTTCTTCCTCTTCTTCTCCACGTAACTGATAGTATCCACGCTTTTGATTAAAATTTAAAATAATCCATGCAAGCTCTTCTTTAGATATCATTTCTGTCAACGCCTTTTTGCGAAGATAATAGAGAGTCCAGTCATAAGGCACCTTTTTACCTTCGGAAACAAATACAGGCTGATGAGTAGCAAAATCAACTAACATAGCTTCAAACGAATCCTGAAATATAAATTCAAATTGTCCCATAGAGTTTTTCCTCCAAGGTAACTTCGGCTCTGTATTTTTCTTAATTTTACCAGGATGATTTTCAAAATCTATATCATTGACATAATGTTCGGGAAGAAAGCCTAATATCTGTAATACTTTATGCAACCGTTCACGACGCAATAATTGACGCTCACGCAACCGGCGAATACTTCGATAAGAAGTCCGCTCCGCTGTCTGAGATTTTGTAACTCCACTATCAAAATTTCCTAATACAGCAGCATCCATAGGAATAATCCTACTCCCGGCCAATTCTATATTTCTCTTTTCAACTGATTCATCTGCTACACTATTTATTACAGCCCACCCTATACTATTTGTTCCTAAGTCCAGTCCTAATATCTTTTTCATACTACATTAAATTTAAATATATACAAATATATAATTATTTATTGTAAAAAGAGTTTTATATTATTTTTTTCATTATATTTGCCACACTAATTTGAAAGCAAGTCACAATAAGGATTATTCCGTTGTGAAAACATTTAGGTTGCCCTCGTCCTTCTACGGGGGCTTTTATTTTGATTCATCCTACAAATGCGTAGTTCGTTAATAATGTTAATTCATTTTTTAACACCCTGATTTTGCTTTATAAGAATGTACATTTTAGCATATCAAAAGTGTACATTTTAGTGGTTCTTCTTCAATTTAGTTGAAAAAGACATGTTCCATCACCATCTTAATTCTTAGCAACTCTAATCCTGCCCT
>NZ_JAASHC010000042.1:0-44302 GCF_019734355.1 Bacteroides sp. K03 | reverse complement strand
ATATTAAGAAATTTATTCTTATTAACGTTCATAAAGAACTATGTTTTCCATGGCAAAGATAATGGTAGAGGAACGGGTCGAAACTCTACGAGGAACGCCCCGATTCTCGTAGAGTTTCACTACGTTTCTCTACGACATATATATCGATCGGGTATAAGATGTGACAACACAGAGAATGAACAGCGTATTTTAGACAAACTCGATGTAATGATTTCTTGTAAATAAAATGAAGGAATGCAAAAGTGTACACTTTGGTATAGCAAGAATGTACATTTTAGTATGACAAGAGTGCACATTCTTGTATAACAAAAGTGTACACTCTTAAAAATACTGGTTTTTAGACGATTACGATTATGTTTTAGAAGCGGCAACGTACATCTACTCCCAATTGCATGGGACGTCCTTTTTGCATAAATCCATTGCCCATTGATTCAAAATAAAATGCCTGATATTCTTTGTCCAATGCATTACGTATCCAGAATGCAAGGACGCCGTTCCCTTTTTCCAGGCTGACACGTCCGTTCAGAGTTCCGTAAAATGCCTGGCTGACATTATTTTCTTCTGTCCAGTAGATACGTCCGGCAGCATTGTAATTTGCATTAACCTGTACGCGGTCCAGCCAGTGGCGTGGGGCGATACGGAAGATGTATTGTGCACCTACGCTGAGGGTATGTTTGGGAACAAAGGGGACATAATTACCATTATAAGAAACATCTACTTTTTCCTTCCCTTGCTTCTTTTCGGTCACATAATCTGTAAATGTAGCGTAGGTATATCCGTAACTCACATTCAATCCGAGCGCATTGGTAATAGCAGCGCGTATGGCAGCTTCGGCTCCATAGCTCCGGCTCTTGCCGGCATTAATCGTGATACGTCCGAATCCGTTTTCCGAGAATTTTGCTACTTGCTGATCACGGGTATCCATATAGAAAGCTGCAAGGTCGGCCCATAAACGACTTTCCAATAAAGTAAGGTGTGCACCGGCTTCATAGTTCCATGAGTATTCCGGTTTGTAACTGGTAGCTGCTTTTACATCGACTGCCTCAGGTATCATTCCATCAATCATTTTGTCTATCATTGCCCCATATTGTGGATCGTCTATTTTTTCACTCTCTTTGACTGCATACATCATGTTTCTTTGGAATTCGGTCTGAGCCAGGTCAGAGAACATCTGGATATTATATCCTCCTGAACGATATCCTCGTGAAACTGTAGCATATACACTGTTTCCTTTTTTCCATTCATATTGAAGAGCGAACTTAGGCAATAATTGCAAATAGTCATTGCTTAACTTTCCAATGAATGTGGAAGGGGCTTTCATGTGCTGGTCTGAAAGGTTTAGTAGAGGGCGTTGCATTGAAATACTGAAATCGAAATCGATTGGTTCGCTGATAGAACGGTATTTCATAGATGTTTTTTCATAGTCCAAACGTAACCCAACGGTAGCTGACAACCCTTTTACAAAAAGATCATTGAAAGTAGACTGATGATAGATAGCTCCACTCAAAGAGGGCGTATCAAAACTTCCTCCTATGTTTAGTGTCTCATTATTAATCGTCATTTTCATGCTTGGGGCCATAGGTGAATTAGGGAAGTTTTCGTTGGCTTTATCTTCGATCATTTCTTCCACGCCTTGCCGTTTAAACAGTACAGGACCACTGGTGTGTAACCATTGGTAAAAACCGAAAGCTCCGGTTGCCCATTGCCATCTTCTACCTGGTTTGGATTTGAATACAATCTCTTCGGAAATGGTATTTAATTTCTGTTTCTGTTCCAGATTAAAAATATCTTTTTCTGTAAAATCCTGGTCAAGAAACATCCGGTCCTTAAGATGTTGATAGCCTGTTACTGCACTTAAGATGAAGTTCTGTGCCTGATATTCGATGTTGACACTTGCATTCAGCAGGCTGCGATAGTAGCTACTTTCGTCATTATATGAAATCAGTCCGATTTTATCTTTACGGGTATCTTCTTTTCTTTCTTCTTCGTTAACTTTTCCTGTATAGAAATATGGATATCCGCCTTGATCGCTATATTCATAATTTACGTTAAAGTCGAGTTTCAGGTTTTCTGTCGGTAAATAGATACTACGGATACGTCCGCCTCCGGCGTTACTACGGTCTATTTTTTTATTGTTGAGAGCAGAGTTTTTGAAGAACCCATCTGCATGTTCGTAGAATCCTCCGACTGAGAAAGCAAATTGCTCAGACATACGGTGATAGTGAGTTACTGATGCGTTATAATTGCCATAAGTTCCGGCACTCAGTCTAAGGTCTGTACCCTGATAGCTGAATGGCGATTTAGTGTGTACACGGATAAGTCCTCCCATGGTGTTACGTCCGTATAGTGTTCCCTGAGGTCCACGAAGTACATCGATACGTTCAATATCCGCATAGTTGAAATCGAAGGCTGATTTGTCTATATAAGGAACGTTATCTACATAAAGTCCCACTGAAGGAGTGTTGATGCGTGAACCGATACCACGGATATAAATGGCTGATGTAAGCCTTGAACCATAGTCGGGAATAAACAGGTTGGGAACCAGTGCTGTCAGGCCTTTCAGATTAGTTACCTGGTTGGCTTGCATGTCGTGCTGTGACAGGAGAGTGCTTGCTGTGGGTAATTCGCGAAGTTTGCGGTTTTCTTTGGGTGATGCGATAACGAGCACCTCTTCTACGTCTACTACTTTAATCGTGTCTTTAGGTACTTCTTCGGCCCAAGCGGTACTTGCCGTCAAGAGAGTTAGAGCAATTAGAATACTGTTTCTTTTCATCATAATCTTATTTTGCTTGCAAAGGAACGGGAAACTTATCAGTTACACAATCCTCATTTATTAGGATTATGCAAATTATCTGCGTTTTAATAATTAACATTGCTTGCCGTATCTCCCCGTGCGGGAAGCGCTTTATTCCTTATATAAGTTATCTCAGCAGTATTGGGCGCATACCACACCGGACCTATTCCGTTGATAGATTTTTCTACTTTTTCATTCTCTAAAGCTAAGAGGGTATCTGGTATTTTACCTTCCATAAATCCGGGTAGCCCGATTGGCTCTTTATTTTCAAAATAATAAGTATTATCCAGGAAAGTAATACCCGGCATAACCTCTTCCGGTTGAAAGACTCTCACATTCGGAGTTGAGTTGTAGATGGTATTGTTGGCAAAACGTAGGTTACGGGGTGCTTTATCTCCTTTGCCCGAACCGAATTCCAATACCCGGCAGTTGATAAAATGGTTATAGGCGATATCTACATTTTCTACCCGGTGGTAGGAGGTCAGCGGTTCTTTTTTTATGTCTGTATCAGCAGTAGGTTTTTCAAAGACGCCAATACGTACCAACAGGCCGAAACCATTCAGTTTACTCATATAGTTATCATATACAGTATGTCCCTGGTTGATAATGCGGATTCCTACTGTACCTTTTATATTGTTACCGATAAAGGTGTTGGATTCGAGCACATTGTAATGACCATGCCGGCATACCAGACCTCCTCTTGACTCGTAAAACAGATTTCGGCGAAGTACATTATGACACGATTTTACCGAAATGATTTCACTTTCTCCGTCACAGTGCAGAAATACATTGTTTTCGACAACGGTGCGTGATTCCAGTTGAGAAGACCATGAATGCCCGATGCGAATGATCTCGGCGCCGTTTCCACCATAGGGTTTACGCGTGCCGAACAGATTGTGATCTATCTGGTGGTTATTCAGGTGATTGTCTTTGTCGAGCCATACTTGCAGTACCAATCCGCCAATTCGTTTGTTGGCAAAGTAACAATGGTCTACCCGGTTGTTTTCGCCTCGGAGTCCGAGCCAGTATTCGCTCACGGAGGCGGGTTGCTGTCCGTTCGTTGCAGGCTGTTCGCTCTTGTTGGGGTCGTTACAGTCATCAATCACGCAATTGGTGAAACGGCAGTGTGAAGCATACTTCCCTGTTTCTTTCTGAAAATCAATCATATTGAAAGACAATGCCCATGCTTTCAGAAAACACAAACCTTCTATTTGCAGATATTCGCCATAGACTTTAAAATCCAATGCACCCGATATGATTGTTTTTCCGGGGTGCTCGGCTTTCAGTTTTATTGAATCCTGTACAGTTCCTTTTGCCTGGAAGAGCACTTTCTGCAGATTTTTGAAAACTCCGTCTTTAAGAATGACTTCGTCACCAGGGAGTAGTTTCCCTTCACTTAATATTCTTTTTAAAGATTCACTCTCCCCGGGGGTGAAATAGTACTTTTTTGCCAGAAGAGGGTTACAACTCAGAATTACTAGCAGTAACAATAATTTTCTCATAATAATCAATCTATAATTTTAGGATGCTAAGGTACAAAACTCTCTGGCTGCAAGCTTGCAATATTATATCGCTTTCTGTAAGATATAACTCAATATTTGTTTGTTATACATATGAGGTAAGGAGTTATCGCGGAATTTAGAAAAAATATTCCGAATATACATTGAAATAACAGAATATGCATTGTGGGTATATGCAAATCTGAAATTAGGGGGACTTACTCCGGTATCCGATTTATAAGGATTATACAAATAAAGTTTGTCTATAAAGAAAGATATTCTTATTTTTGTCTTTCGATAAACATTGAATAAAGTAGAGTCTTTATTTAAAGATAAAAAAACAAGATACGGAGTGTTTGCATTGTCATTCTTTCTATAGTGAAACGACCAAATTTAACAGACCGAAAGAATATGCTTTGTGGATGCGCCCTGAAACAGGGTGTGTTCCATCGATATATTCAGTCGGTCATAGGTTACTTGGTCGTACCTAACTATAGTCTGGATAGTGTCGGGAACACACTTTTTTTATTAACCTCTCTTTAAAACACATAGCCTATGGTATAGATCAGATAGAGTGACATATAACAGTTAGAAATAACTCATTAGCATTTCTCTTATAGAAAAAACGACCAAGAATTTTTATATGACCGGGGGGAATGCAATGGGGCGGATCTTGTTTTGCTTTCCTCTTTTTGAAGTTGTAAAGGCCGAAGCGGATGTGACCTGTTGTGTTTCTGAGACAGAAATGCAAAGCGACAGTTAACATTCAGTATTCATTTTATTTACAACAATAAAAGATGAAAATCAAATTGTTTTTTCTTCTTATGATATTACTATACCCGTTTCAGTTGTGGGCACAAACGGCTTCGACAGACTCTCTGAAAATCACTGAACGGGGCTATTCTTTCCGTCCTTCACAATTAATACTACCTGCTTCACTCATCACTGTAGGAGCACTTGGGGTGGCCAATCCCTGGTTGAGATCTCTGAATAGGGAAGTGCGTGATGATATTGCCGGATGGCGCAATGGACGCTATTTTCATGCCGATGATTATATACAATATGTACCCGTTATTGCAAACTTCGGATTAAGTCTGCTGGGAGCAAAGGCTAAGCATAGTTATGTGGATCGTGTATTGATTACTGCCACTTCTTATGCAGCTATGGGGATTATGGTCAATGCGGTGAAATGGGCGGTAGATGAACAACGTCCGGACGGAACAGCTTTTAATTCCTTTCCTTCGGGGCATACAGCCACTGTTTTTATGGGAGCTGAGTTGGTACGGATGGAGTATAAAGATTCCTCTCCGCTTTATGGTATAGGTGCATATACTATTGCCTGTGGAGTAGCCTTCCTGCGACTTTATAATGAACGACATTGGTGCAATGATGTTCTGGCCGGTGCGGGAATTGGTATATTAAGTGCACGGATCGGATACTGGCTCCTGCCTTTTGAAAAGAAATTGTTTGGATTGGATAAGAAAAAGAGCAGAGTTAATCTGGCTGCTTCTCCTTATTACAATCATTTTTCAAAGGAATACGGTGGTATGATCGTTGTACGTTTTTAAATCCGGTCAGCCTCTACATAGCCGTTCATTACGGCATAAATTGTTAGCCCGGAGACGGATTTGATACCCAATTTCTCTGTAATGTTTTTCCGATGGGTGATAACAGTGGTCAGACTGATATTTAGTTTATCGGCTATCTCTTTATTGATGAACCCTTTGGTTATCAATACAAGTACCTCGATCTCCCGTGCAGACAATTCATGCTCAATAACCGGCATTGGTGGTATGGCTTCAGCCGGATGTCCGTCGTGGTGAGCATGTTGGTGAAGTTTCAGAATGTCTTTCACCAACTGCTCTTCCGATTGATAAATGTTCAGTACGCGTACGGCAGATAGTTGGAGAGAGTGGCTTTCTCCTGCCAGAACAATTGTTTTCTTTTTCCGGGGCAGAAAAAAGGCATTGTGCTCCACATATACTTGTGCGCCTATAAAATAGTGCGCATACATGTCGGGTGTGTCATCCGTTAGCTCACCAAAACTATGGAAAGTTCGTATAATTGCCATTGGAATAATCTCTTCCAATATCATTTTCAGACCGAGTGCTGTAAGTGTATTCGCTTCAACGATAGCGATTTCTGGTTTGTGGTTCATAGGTTTAATGAGATAAAATAAGGTTTGGAAAATCTATGGAATCAAAATCAAATTCACTATCTAAGTCTTGGCAGTCACAAACGATTAAATCGAAATGCTGTGCTGATTTCCTCGGTATTAGCAGTTCATAGGTTGACTCACCTTGATAACTTTTATATTCCCAAATAGAAATTTTTCTTTTCTTATCAATGATGTGGATTTGTAATTCATCCAAAGCCTGACTGTTATCCGGATGTTGAATGACATTCCATAATTTTATATCATATAGATTATCAGATTTCTTTTCCACTGATTTAATGATTACAGGAAAAGGACCGTCCAGGTATTTATAGTAAAGGCAAGAATCCGTCAACCAACGGTTTGTAGGAGTATCTATTTGGCATGGAGAATAAACATAGTATTTCCCTTTGTAAGAATGGAGAGCGATCCAATCTTCCGGTAGTTCATATAAATTATGTTTTGTAATAGTTTGTGGATGAGCCTGCTTTAATATCTTCTCGCTTTCTTTCAGTTCTTCCAGTCCGTATTGTCTTAGTTCCGGATAGGCTTTTTCTTGAATTGTAGGGTCGAGTAATTTTTGAAAAACTTCTGATTTTCTGTTGTTTTCGATATATACCTTTCTGTTTTCATTTTTAGATAGAAAGGTGGTATCGGATTGAGCATAACAATTAAATGACAATGATTTAAATAGGAGAATTGCTCCTATAGTAAGAGAATAAATAATGTTCTTCATAACTCTCAATTATTGAATTAATGATTTAAATAGTTTGCAACAGCTTCTGCGCACCGTTCTCCGTCAACTCCCGCAGATACAATTCCTCCCGCATATCCTGCTCCTTCACCACAAGGGAATAAGCCGCGGACTGTTACATGCTGCAGCGTATCTTTGTCACGTACAATACGCACAGGGGAAGAAGTACGTGTTTCTACTCCGATCATCACTGCCTCGTTGGTAAGAAAACCGTGACTCATCCGTCCGAATTGCTGAAAGCCTTGTGACAAACGTTTACTGATAAATTCCGGCATCCAGAAGTGTAAGGGTGAAGATATCAATCCCGGACTATAAGAGGAGTCCGGTAAATCATAGCTCAGTTTCTTCCGCGTAAAGTCCATCATGCGTTGTGCCGGAGCCGTTTGCTTCATTCCTCCCTGTAACCAGGCTTGCCGTTCCAGTTCTTCCTGAAAATGCAACACTTTTAGGAGTTGACAATTGACAGTTGACAATTGACAGTTGGATTGTGTAGCTGACTGTCCATTGTCCATTGTCCACTGTCCATTGTCTAAGTCTTCCGGTTGTACCTCTATCACCATTCCTGAATTGCTCCATCGTGAACCACGGTTGGAAGGAGACATTCCGTTGACTACCACCTGTTCGGGTCCGCTGGCAGCAGGAACGATAAAACCACCGGGACACATACAGAAACTGTATACACCTCGTCCTTCTACCTGTGTTACGAAGCTATATTCGGCAGCAGGCAAGTACTTTCCCCGACCGTTTTTATTGTGATACTGTATCTGGTCTATCAATTCTGCAGGATGCTCCAGACGGACACCAACGGCTATTCCTTTTGCCTCAAGCGTTACGTTGTTGGTTGCCAGCCAGCGATATACATCACGTGCCGAATGTCCTGTAGCCAGTATTACCGGACCGAGAAATGTTTTTCCTGTATTTGTTTCAATACCTTTTACCTCCTCGTTCTCGATGATCAGTGCATCCATTCGTGTCTCAAAATGCACTTCACCTCCACAATTGATAATGGTATTACGCATGTTTTCAATGACTCGTGGCAGTTTGTCTGTACCGATATGCGGATGTGCGTCGGCAAGAATTGCAGTAGAAGCTCCATGCTGGCAGAATACATTTAGTATTTTGTCTACATTTCCCCGTTTTTTACTTCGGGTATAAAGTTTTCCGTCAGAATAGGCTCCTGCACCTCCTTCTCCGAAACTATAATTTGATTCCGGATTTACAGCGTGTTCCCGGCTTATCAGTGCGAGATCTTTTTTACGTTCGCGTACATCTTTTCCACGCTCTACCACAATGGGGCGAAGCCCTGATTCAATAAGTCTCAGAGCTGCAAATAGTCCGCCAGGACCTGCACCCACTATAATAACCTGTGGCTTGCCTTCCACATTATTATATACGGTTCGTTCGTATTCATCATCCGCAGGCATTTCATTAATATAGGCCCGTACCTTCAGATTGATAAAAATAGTACGTTGCCGCGCATCAATACTTCGTTTCAGAATACGTGTAGCAGTAATATTCTTAAAACTTAATCCTTTTTCTTTTGATAAATATTCCTTTAATCGCTGCTCGTTGGCAGCTATTTCGGGGAGTAGACGTAACTGATATTCTTGTATCATAATAATTTAAACGCAAATTAACGCGGATTTTCGCAGATTATAAAACATATCTTTTAATTCCATTTTGAAGGTTTGCATTATAGAAGTTGAAAAGAAGTCCTAAATGCTTATTACTTAATTTTAAGTAGGTCATTATTTGTGCTGTGTGTATGGGCAAGAGCTTTTCGACCGTTTTTAATTCTATAACAATCTTATTCTCGACCAAGATATCGATTCGGTAACCACAGTCAAGTGCTACATCTTTATATATGATGGGCAATCCTTTTTGCTTTTCATAATTAATTTCTATTTTACTGAGTTCGTAACATAAACAAGTTTCATACGCACTTTCTAATAATCCTGGTCCTAATTCTTTATGTACATTGTATGCACATCCAATTATCTTATATGACAAGTCGTTTGTTTCTTTATCTATAAAAACCATCTTTTCTTTGCGTTAATCTGCGTTAATTTGCGTTTTATTATCATCCGAATAGTGTCCTGAATGCTTCTTCCACCTTCCTTACCGGTACCAACTCTATCTTTATTTTCTTTGTATCAATTCCTTGCAGATTATGCTTAGGTAACAGGATGCGTTTAAATCCTAACTTTTCTGCTTCACCGATGCGTTGTTCGATCCGGTTTACCGGGCGTATTTCACCGGATAGTCCGATCTCACCGGCCATGCAAACTTCCGGTTCGATAGATGCATCCATGTTGGAGGAGAGGATAGCGCTGATAACGGCAAGATCAATGGCGGGATCATTCACTTTCAGTCCTCCGGCAATGTTGAGAAATACGTCTTTTTGTGCCAGTTTAAAGCCTACCCGTTTTTCGAGTACAGCCAACAGCATATTCATACGGCGAAGATCGAAACCTGTGGCAGAGCGTTGCGGGTTACCATATACGGCAGAGCTGACCAATGCCTGTGTTTCAATCAAAAATGGGCGTACCCCTTCGATGGCAGAGGCAATAGCTACACCGCTCATACCTTCGTGGTCTTGCGAAAGGAGCAATTCCGACGGGTTACTGACTTGTCGGAGCCCGTCTTGCCGCATTTCATAAATACCCAGTTCTGCTGTACTTCCAAAGCGGTTTTTAATACTTCGCAGGATACGATACATATAATGCTGATCGCCTTCAAACTGAAGTACGGCATCTACGATATGTTCCAGTACCTTTGGTCCGGCAATACTGCCTTCCTTGTTGATATGTCCGATAAGCAGTACCGGCGTATGTGTTTCTTTGGCAAAACGGAGAATGGATGCCGAACATTCACGTACCTGTGCAATGCTACCGGGAGAAGATTCGATATTCTCTGTAGAAATGGTTTGTATAGAGTCTATGATGACTAAATCGGGATTGGTATTTTTGATATGTACATAGATCTGCTCCAGAGAGGTTTCACACACGATGAGGCAATCACTGGAAGCAGTTGTCAGGCGATCGGCACGTAATTTTAATTGCCGGGCGCTCTCTTCGCCGGAGATATAAAGGACACGTCTTTCGGGCATACGCAGTACTGTTTGAAGTACAAGAGTCGATTTCCCGATGCCCGGTTCACCACCTATCAGTACCAGTGAACCCGGGACAAGACCACCGCCTAACACACGGTTTAACTCTTCGTCGTGCATGTCGATACGTGGCTCGTCATCTGCTTCTATTTCATTTAAAGTAATAGGTTTGGCTTTGGCTGTATTTATGCCCGATACGGGGCGGCGGTTTGTAGGTTCTTTCCGGACTATCTCTTCTACATAGGTGTTCCATTCGCCACACGAAGGACATTTTCCTACCCATTTGGGAGAGTCCTGTCCACAATTGCTGCATACATATACGGTTTTCTCTTTGGCCATTCTTTTTGTCCTTTACTTTATAAGATGGACAAAAGTAATAAATTCACCACAGAAAAATGCAGAGTCTCACAGAGTTTTATTTAATATTAGTCATAAATTCACCATCGTTTTCACCACAGAGGGCGCAGAGGACACAGAGTTTTAAGTATTGGAATCATTAGTCCCTAACAACCGTTAAGATTTTAATAACTCTGTGTCCTCTGCGTCCTCTGTAGTGAAAACGGTAGTGGGCTATAATGTAATCTCTCCCGCTAGGGGGCGTGCCATTCGTTCTCTCACTTCCTCAGGGCTGTAGCCGTGTCCCAGCAGGAACATCAGTTTGGTGACAGCGGACTCGGTGGTGCTGTCGTATCCGCTGACAATGCCCGATTCCAACAAATGATAACCGGTTTCATATCGTTCCATTTCCACCGTTCCGGCACTACATTGAGTGACGTTGACTATCACAATTCCTCGTGTGCTTGCTTCACGTAGCAGGCGGAGGAACCATTGCTTACGGGGGGCATTGCCCGAGCCATAGGTTTCTAATACCACGGCTCTTAATCCGTCGATGGTAAGTGTGGCTGCTACTACATTCTCATGTATGCCGGGAAAGAGTTTTAATACGGCAATGTTGGTGTCGAGCAAATAATGTGGTTTCAGTTCCTGCTTTTCCTGAATGGTATGGATAACAGAATAATTGTATTTGATATGTATTCCCACCTCTGCCAGTATCGGATAGTTGAAAGAACGGAAAGCATTGAAGTTTTCAGCATTCATTTTGGTAGTACGATTGCCCCGCATCAGATGATTTTCAAAGAAGATACATACTTCAGGTACAAGTGGATTACCATGTTTGTCCTGAGCAGCAGCTATTTCTATGCTCGTCATCAGGTTTTCCTTACCGTCTGTACGCAATACTCCGATAGGCAGTTGTGAGCCTGTGAGAATGACCGGTTTACTTAATCCTTCGAGCATGAAGCTCAATGCTGAGGCTGTGAAAGCCATTGTGTCCGTACCATGCAGGATAACGAAACCATTATACCGCTCGTATGTATCGTAAATGATTCGTACCAGCTTCCGCCATGCTTCGGGTTCCATGTCCGATGAGTCCATTGGAGGATCAAACTGGTAAGAATCAATGCTACAGTTTGATTTCTGAAGTTCGGGGACGTGCTTCTGCAACTGTTCAAAGTTGAAGTTCTCCAGTGCTCCGGTTTCGGCATTTTCTATCATTCCAATCGTGCCACCGGTGTATATTAACAATACGGAAGTATTTGAAGGGTTCATAAGCGTATTTTATGCAATTGAATACTGCAAAGATAATTATATATCTTATATTTTATAACAAAATGTCAGAAAAGTACAACGCGCTAATTTGTCACTGCTCCACAGGGAAAATCTTTTTATTAGAAAATTATCGCAAAAAGTGATAGATTGAATGTTTTTATTGTTACTTTTGCGACATCTTATCAAATAGTAACGAGAAACAATGACTATGATGAAGTACTATCCGCATACAGTCACATCCATGTGCACCATGACCCTTAGGGGTTGAGGGATAGTATTTGTGTTTCTACGTGAATCACGCTTACAGGAAGTAAGCAAATTCAAATTTAGTATTTTAGTTGTAAATAAACCATTGTTTCCGGAAAAGGAAGCATTGAAAATATAAAGTATCTGCATGAAAGTAATGAAATTCGGCGGAACATCCGTAGGTTCCGTGAACAGCATTTTAAGCGTAAAGAGAATAGTAGAGTCGGCCGGAGAACCGGTTATTGTAGTTGTTTCCGCATTGGGCGGCATTACCGATAAGTTGATTAATACCTCTAAAATGGCCGCTGTAGGTGATTCGGCCTACGAAGGTGAGTTCCGCGAAATTGTTTATCGCCACGTGGAGATGATTAAAGAAGTGGTTCCCGCAGGTGAATATCAGGCTTCGTTGCAACGTCAGGTAGGTGAACTGCTCAATGAGCTGAAAGATATTTTTCAGGGTATTTATCTGATAAAAGACCTTTCTGCAAAAACATCGGATACCATTGTTAGTTATGGCGAACGCCTCTCTTCTATCATTGTAGCGCAGCTGATTGAAGGTGCCCAATGGTTTGACTCGCGCACTTTTATAAAGACAGAAAGAAAACATTCCAAACACACACTTGACACTGAACTGACGCATCAATTGGTGAAAGAGGCTTTCCGGGTGATTCCGCAAGTATCGCTGGTACCGGGATTCATTTCATCGGACAAGGTGACGGGGGATGTTACCAACCTTGGACGGGGTGGTTCGGATTATACAGCGGCCATCATTGCTGCTGCTCTGGATGCTGATAGCCTGGAGATATGGACCGATGTAGATGGATTCATGACAGCCGATCCACGTGTGATTTCTACTGCTTATACTATCAACGAACTGAGTTATGTGGAAGCTACCGAACTTTGTAACTTCGGTGCCAAAGTGGTATATCCGCCTACTATTTACCCGGTTTGTCATAAGAATATACCTATATTAATAAAGAATACATTCAATCCCGAAGGTACGGGCACGGTTATCAAACAAGAGGTTTCCGATCCGCAAACGAAAGCGATTAAAGGTATCTCTTCTATCAATGACACCAGCCTGATTACTGTGCAAGGTCTTGGTATGGTGGGTGTTATTGGTGTTAACTATCGTATCTTTAAGGCTCTGGCAAAGAATGGTATCAGCGTATTTCTTGTGTCTCAGGCTTCTTCTGAGAACAGTACTTCCATCGGTGTGCGTAATGCCGACGCCGATCTGGCTTGTGAAGTGTTGAATGAGGAGTTCGCCAAAGAGATAGAAATGGGTGAGATATCTCCTATTCAGGCAGAGAAAAATCTGGCTACCGTAGCAATTGTGGGTGAGAACATGAAGCACACACCGGGTATTGCCGGTAAATTGTTCGGTACATTGGGACGTAATGGTATTAATGTGATAGCTTGTGCACAGGGAGCTTCGGAAACAAATATTTCATTTGTAGTTGACTCTAAATCATTGCGCAAATCATTGAATGTGATTCATGATTCATTCTTCCTGTCCGAATATCAGGTGCTGAATCTCTTTATCTGTGGTATTGGTACGGTAGGAGGTAGCCTGATAGAACAGATCCGCTGTCAGCAGGAAAAGCTGAAAGTAGAAAACGGGTTGAAACTCCATGTGGTAGGTATTGCCGACGCTACGAAAGCCATGTTCAGCCGTCAGGGTTTTGACCTGGCTAATTACCGGGAAGAGTTGGAAGCGAAAGGTACCGAAAGTACGCTTGAGTCTCTTCGTGATGAGATTATCGGCATGAATATTTTCAATTCTGTATTTGTGGATTGTACTGCCAGTCCGGATGTAGCCTCGCTTTATAAAGATCTGTTGCTGCACAATGTGTCGGTAGTGGCTGCCAATAAGATTGCTGCTTCCTCCAAATACGAGAACTATCGCGAATTGAAGCAGATAGCCCGTCAGCGTGGTGTGAAATATCTGTTTGAGACGAACGTAGGGGCAGGGCTTCCTATCATTAATACAATCAATGACCTGATTCATAGTGGCGACAAGATATTAAAGATTGAAGCTGTGCTGAGCGGTACGTTGAACTATATATTCAATAAGATCAGTGCTGATATCCCATTTAGCCGTACGATAAAGATGGCACAGGAAGAGCGTTATTCCGAACCGGACCCACGTATCGACCTGAGTGGTAAAGATGTGATTCGTAAGCTGGTGATTCTGGCACGTGAAGCCGGATATAAACTGGAGCAGGAAGATGTAGAGAAGAATCTTTTTGTCCCGAATGATTTCTTTGAAGGATCGTTGGATGATTTCTGGAAGCGTGTTCCGAGTCTGGATGCAGACTTTGAAGCCCGTCGTCAGGTATTGGAGAAAGAAAATAAACACTGGCGTTTTGTTGCTACGCTCGAAAACGGGAAGGCTTCTGTGGGCTTACAGGAAGTAGGGGCCAATCATCCGTTCTACGGACTGGAAGGCAGTAACAATATTATCCTGCTCACAACAGAGCGTTATAAAGAGTATCCGATGATGATTCAGGGATATGGTGCCGGTGCAGGTGTGACGGCAGCGGGAGTCTTTGCGGATATTATGAGTATAGCGAACGTTTAATTTAGTGGACAGTTGACAATTGACAATTGACAGTTGCTGCGCTTTGTTGCAGTTGGTTTGTTAATTGTCAATTGTCCACTGCCAATTGTCAATTAAGAAAATGAAGCATATCATTATATTAGGTGACGGCATGGCCGACTGGCCTGTAAAGTCATTGGGAGACAAGACGCTCCTGCAATATGCGAAAACGCCTTATATGGATAAGCTCGCCCGCATGGGGCGTAATGGACGGCTGATGACCGTAGCGGATGGTTTTCATCCCGGTAGTGAAGTAGCCAATATGTCGGTATTGGGATATGATCTTCCGAAGGTATATGAAGGACGCGGTCCGCTCGAGGCAGCAAGTATCGGTGTGGAACTTCAACCGGGAGAGATGGCGATGCGTTGCAATATCATCTGTATTGAAGGAGATAATATAAAAAATCATTCTGCCGGACATATTTCTACTGAAGAAGCCGATGTGCTGATTCAATATCTGCAGGAACATTTAAGCAATGATCGCGTACGTTTCCATACCGGTGTTCAATATCGTCATCTGTTGGTCATCAAAGACGGAAATAAACAGCTGGATTGTACGCCGCCTCATGACGTACCTTTAAAGCCTTTTCGCCCTTTGATGGTGAAACCGTTAGTGCCGGAAGCCCGGGAGACAGCAGATCTTATTAATGAACTGATCTTAAAGTCGCAGGAACTGCTGAAGAATCATCCGCTGAATCTGAAACGTATGGCCGAAGGCAAAGATCCTGCCAATAGTATCTGGCCCTGGAGCCCGGGATACCGTCCGCAAATGGATGCCTTTTCCGATACTTTCCCTCAGGTGAAAAGAGGAGCTGTTATTTCGGCGGTCGATCTGATAAATGGGATCGGATACTATGCCGGACTTCGCCGTATTGCGGTGGAAGGAGCAACCGGACTTTATAATACGAATTATGAAAACAAAGTGGCAGCTGCACTGGAAGCATTGAAGACGGATGACTTCGTCTATCTCCATATCGAAGCCAGTGATGAGGCGGGGCATGAAGGAGATATTCCGTTGAAGCTTCTTACAATTGAAAACCTGGATAGCCGTGCTGTTGGCCCTATCTATGAAGCTGTGAAGGATTGGGACGAACCGGTAGCCATTGCTGTATTGCCCGATCATCCTACCCCTTGCGAACTTCGTACCCATACCAACGAACCTATTCCGTTTCTTATCTGGTATCCGGGTATTACACCGGACGAAGTGCAGACCTATGACGAAGTGGCCGCTTGTGACGGGGTGTATGGGCTGATGAAGGCAGATGAATTTATTAACGAATTTATGGCACTACCCGTGAAGAGTTGACAATTGACAGTTGACAATTGACAGTTGATAGTGGGCTTGCGCAATGGCACTGACGCTGCACAGCACTAATCACTTATCACTCATCACTAACTCAGTATAAACTAAATTTAAAATACCACTTATGAAATATTACAGCACTAACCGTCAGGCTCCTGTTGCTACTCTTGAAGAAGCTGTAGTGAAGGGCTTGGCTGCCGATAAAGGGCTCTTTATGCCCGAAATGATTAAACCACTGCCTCAGGAGTTTTATGACACCATTGATACGCTTACTTTTCAGGAGATAGCCTATCGCGTAGCCGATGCTTTCTTTGGAGAAGACGTTCCGGCAGATACGTTGAAACAGATTGTCTATGATACATTGAACTTTGATGTGCCGTTGGTACATGTGAAAGATAATATCTATTCACTCGAATTGTTCCACGGTCCTACGCTTGCCTTTAAAGATGTAGGTGGCCGCTTCATGGCACGTTTGCTGGGTTACTTTATCCGTAAAGAGGGCAAAAAGCAGGTGAATGTACTTGTAGCTACTTCCGGTGATACCGGTAGTGCGGTTGCCAATGGCTTCCTCGGAGTAGACGGTATTCATGTCTATGTGCTTTATCCCAAAGGGAAAGTCAGTGAAATACAGGAAAAGCAGTTCACTACCTTAGGACAGAATATTACCGCTCTCGAAGTGGATGGTACTTTTGATGATTGCCAGGCGCTTGTGAAGTCTGCCTTTATGGATAAGGAACTGAATGAACATATGCAACTGACTAGTGCCAACTCTATTAATGTGGCCCGCTTTCTGCCTCAGGCGTTCTATTATTTCTATGCCTATGCACAATTGAAGAAAGCTGGGAAAGCGGATAATGCCGTGATCTGTGTGCCCAGTGGTAACTTTGGTAATATCACAGCCGGACTCTTTGGCAAAAAGATGGGGTTACCCGTGAAACGCTTTATCGCTGCTAATAATAAGAATGATATTTTCTATCAGTATCTGCAAACGGGTAAGTATAATCCGCGTCCATCCGTTGCCACTATTGCAAATGCCATGGATGTGGGCGATCCGAGTAACTTTGCCCGTGTACTCGATCTTTATGGTGGTTCGCATGCTGCTATTTCGGCTGAGATAACCGGTACAACCTATACCGATGAACAAATCCGTGAAACGGTAAAGAAAACGTATGAAGATACTCATTACCTGCTTGATCCGCATGGAGCCTGTGGTTATCGTGCCCTTGAAGAGGGGTTGAAGCCCGGAGAAACCGGTGTGTTTCTTGAAACAGCACATCCGGCTAAGTTCCTGGATACAGTAGAAGGAATTGTTGGAGATAAAGTAGAGATTCCTGCTAAGCTGCAAGCCTTCATGAAAGGTGAGAAGAAGAGTTTGCCGATGACAAAGGAGTTTGTTGATTTCAAGAATTACCTGCTTGCTCTTTAAAAACAAAGATGCCGGATGCCTGAAAAGTACCTGAGTGAGACTCAAGGAAAGCCTTCAATAAAGTTATATTGTTTTACATTAGATACTCCCCCGGAGTCGCGTGCCTTGCTCGGCTCCGGGGAAGAGGGGGCTCGGCTCCGGGGAGGAATCCCTTCGGCACCGAGGAGAAAGCTGCTCGGCTCCGAGGAGAAAATTGCTCTATTTATATATTGATAGTCAGCATATTACAGGTTCTCTTTTTAGCACTTCGGATAGTACGCAGGAAGTAATATTACACAACAACCTGCAATCATCGCTCGTCTTACTTCCCCGTGCGGGAAGCACTCAGAAGTTTATAAATACAAGGTATTTTCCTGTTGCATGAATACAAAATTCATATTCTGTGGTTTCATTCAAGGTGCCTTGCCACCAATTACTGAAATCGCTTAGCGGATAGGCTAATCCTTCTCCCTGTAATCCCGTTGCTCCGAAGTTGAAAATAGAAACCTGTTGTCCCGGTTGTGAAGTGAATACCTGTGTGTTACAAGCGGGGATAAAGATACCATGATCTGTTATCATTTGCACCTGAAGCCCTTCCTGCATGTAGTCTATTAACAGGCTGATGTTACCCAATGTGTGATCTTCACGTTTGCCTGTAGCTCCTACAATGATGATCTGCCGTTTTCCTTGTGCCTGCAAAAAACGGATGGCTTTGGTCTGATCATTTGTTTCCTGATCGTTCACACGGTGGAAGATTCCGGCAAACCGTTCCCGATTTTCGGGAGAGAGCGAATCTCCGTCTCCGATAATAGCATCCGGACGAAAGCCCCGGCGAATATACTCGTTGGCAGCGCCGTCGCAGCAAACTACGTATGGAGCTTGTGATAATACATTCAGTGGATATGGATGTGAAGGATAATCACCATTACCGAGAATAACTGCTTCTGTTGTCATATTCATTTGTAAATAAGAGAGATGTAAAACGCATTCCGTACTTTTTTCTGCCGGAGTTATGGTTTAGGCATCATTTTTTTCCATTTAAGGAAGCCAAAGATAGCGATTATTGAATAAAGTCCGTAGAGTCCGGAAGTGAAATACAAATCTTTGTAGATATAGAGGCCGCAGCATACCACGTCTACCAGTATCCATGCCCACCACTGTTCTACATATTTACGGGCAAGCATCCACATACCGATGATACTCAGTGCAGTAGTAAATGAGTCGAGCCAGGGAACATTACTGTCGGTAAAGTTAATCAGTATCAGGGCGATACCTATGAAGGTGATAATGAATACAGCCATCAGAGCAGGAAGATACTTTAACGGAATGTGCGTGATGGGTAACTCTGCTTTTTCGTGCGCCTTATTGCCGTACTTCCATACCAGCCAGCCATAAACCGCTGCGAGAAGATAATAGATATTGATACCAAAATCGGCGTATAGTCCGGCTCTGTAATACACAAAAATATAGATGGCAGGCATTATGATACCTGCTATCCACAGATAAATACTTGCCCGGTATTCTAACCAAAGATAGAGCAACCCAATGAGGGTACCAATGATTTCAAGGTAGTTCATGGTTGTACTTGGTTTATTTAAAATCTAATTGCTATGTGCGCCAGTACATTGGTTCCTGCCATCGGATAAAAACGTGGGTCGTAGGAGAGAACAGCTTTTTGATTCTTATCTCCTCCTTCATAAACAGCGGCATTCTGCGAGTATCCGTTGGTTTCGTACTTCGTGTTAAAGAGGTTATAGATAGTGGCACCGACAGTGATTTGTTTCACAGAAGGCAGTTTGAAACTGTAAGCTAAACTAAGATGACTCACAAAAGATGGATCGAGTGAGTTCTCCTCTAAACCGAAATTGTCGAGATACTGACGGCTGACGTATTGTGATTGCAAGGATGCATCGAAACCTTTATAATTAAAATCGATCAGGCTGTTTCCCATAAACGAAGGAGAAAAAGAAATGGGAGTATTCCCCGCATAAATAGCTGTTTGGGTGTAAAGTTCATCCCAGTTGTCATCATAGTCACTCACATAACCGGTGTAATTCTTAATGCGGTTTTTACTCCATGTCCCGTTGATATCCCAGCGTAGCCAGTCGGTGATACGGGCGCCTAAAGAGAGCTCTACTCCCATGCGGTAACTGTCTTTGACATTTTCTGCCATTGCCTCGCCGATATCATTTACTTTTCCATTTAGTACCAGTTGGTCGGTATAGTCCATATAATACAGGTTCACTCCGGCAGTGAACCAACTGTTGCGGAAAGTATATCCTAATTCATAATCTAACATTTTTTCCGGATGGGGAAGTTTTTCGAATAGTCCGTCGGTATAGTTATTACGTGTAGGCTCTTTCTGGGCTACGGCAAAAGAAGCATAAGCGCTGTGGTATGGGTTGAATTGCCAGAATAAGCCGGCTTTAGGATTGAAGAAACTGAAGTGCTCGTTTACGTTCAGGCGTTGGAGATGTCCGGGTTCTGCAGTCCAATCCCATTTATCATTGTCTCCCGTTATCTTGTAATTGATGTAGCGATATTGCAGGTCAGCATAAGCATGCAATCCTCCGGCTATTTGATAATTGGCTTTGACATAGATGTTTCCGTCTGTCTTACTACCATTGTTGCGATAGTATTCATGATCCGGATTCAGCGCTTCAGTATAATTCTTTACCCAGATCACTTTGCCATAATGATCGTTGCTATAACGATTCAAGCCTCCACCCAGAGAGGCATTTAACTTCTCGTTTTTATAATCAACAGAAAATACGCCGCCGCCAAAGCCGCTGTCTACGAGCTTTTGGCGTACCAGATTGGTCTTCGTTTGCGCTTCTGTGTTTCCGGGGAGGTAGAATGGTTTTAGTCCGTACTCTTCCAGTGTCCGTCCGTTCTTATACTCCTGGTAATATCCGAAACCATCTGTGTAATGCAGGGCAATGTTCAGATTCCATTCGGAAGAAAACAGGTGATTGAATATTAACTGATAGTTCGTCTGATTATAATTATCCGTCTGGTCGTCATAAAATCCTATGGTGTTTCCTTTGTTCAGGTTGTCGTCTTTGATGGCTCCGTTGGGGTTATAGGTACGGTCAGTCTCCAATTGTTTCCGGCTGATACCGTCCCAGGCATGATAGGTTTTCTCTTTGCCGCCAAAAGTGATAAACTTCAGGGTCGTATTTTCACCGTAATATCCTCCTTGCAGGAAGTACGACTTCAAATCTGATGTGGCACGGTCGCGATATCCGTCACTCTGTATATTCGATACGCGTGCATCAAAGGCCCAATGATTGCCTATCAACCCGGAACCTACGCTAACCGTCTCCTTATGCGTATTGAATGATCCGTAAGAACCGGAAACCTCAGCGTATGCTTTGGAAGGAATGCCGGCAGTACGCAAATTGATACTTGCGCCAAATGCTCCGGCACCATTAGTCGATGTGCCTGCTCCGCGTTGGATTTGCATATCTTCGAGTGAAGAAGCCAGGTCGGGGGTATTCACCCAAAAGATGGAATGGCTCTCTGCATCGTTCATTGGAATGCCGTTGGCTGTAATATTGATACGCGTGGCGTCTGTACCGCGCACACGAATACTGGTATAGCCTACTCCGCTTCCGGCATCCGAGGTGGTAAGTACCGATGGGGTGGTCGTTAACAGAAAAGGCAGGTCAAGTCCGAAGTTCTGTTTTCGGATCTCCTTTTTAGAAATATTGCTGTATGCCACCGGAGTTTTAGAAGTGGCACGGGTGGATACTATCTGCACCTCTTGCAGGTTGACTACTCTCAAACTATCTTTGGCGCTTGTTTGTGCAAAGATGTTGATGCTGGCTGCCATTAGAAAGGCAACAGCTGATAGATTCTTTTTCATTGTGTAATTTATTCGTTCTCTACGCCGGCATTACCCGGTTCAGGTTCTATGGGTATGTTCTCAGCCCGTCATGTTAAGGCACCCCTGTATTGTGAAATCGTTGGCAAAATTAGCGCTTTCGGATGAGGAAAGCAAAAAAAACTTTTATATTTACTTAAAACAAAGTAACTTTGTAACTTGTTATGATTGAATTAACAGACTCAAATTATTTACTCAAAACAAAAAACTAATTATGCTATTATTACAAATTACTCAGGCTGTAACTGATTCTCTGCAGGTTGCCGCCGACAATCTGGACCAGGCTATTGCTAATGCTGAAGGTCTTGACAAAATATCTCTTATAACCCAACAACTTATAGACGCAGGTGTACGTGCCGGTGGAAGTATCCTGAAAGCGGTGCTTGTTTTTATCGTAGGACGCTTCCTTGTATCGATGCTGAACAAATTGGCTGCCCGGATGATGGACAAGCGGCATGTAGATGTGAGCATCAAGACATTTGTCAAGAGTCTTGTAAATATTTTGTTGACGATACTTTTGATTATTTCAGTCGTTGGTGCATTGGGTGTGGAGACTACCTCATTTGCAGCGTTACTGGCCTCTGCCGGTGTGGCTATTGGTATGGCATTATCCGGTAATCTTCAGAACTTTGCAGGGGGACTGGTGATTTTATTGTTTAAACCCTATAAGGTAGGTGACTGGATTGAGAGTCAGAACTTCTCGGGTACAGTAAGAGAAATACAGATATTCCATACCATTCTGACTACGGGAGATAATAAATTGGTTTACGTACCGAATGGTGCGTTGAGTAGTGGCGTAGTGACGAATTATAATACGCAGGAAACCCGTCGTGTGGAGTGGGTCGTTGGTGTGGATTATGGTGAAGATTATGATAAAGTAGACCGTGTGGTACGTGAAGTACTGGCTGCCGATAATCGTATACTGGATACTCCGGAGCCTTTTATAGCTCTTCATGCACTGGATGCAAGCAGTGTCAATATTGTGATCCGTGTATGGGTGAAAACCTCTGATTATTGGGGCGTTTACTTTGATATCAATAAGGCTATTTACAATACCTTCAATGAAAAGGGTATCAATTTTCCATTCCCGCAACTTACTGTACATCAGGGGAACTAAATAGATAGTGAACGATAAATCATGGACGGTGAACAACTGTGGATAACACAGTTTGTTCACCGTTTATTGTTTTATAACATGTGTGGGCGCACACAAAATGTAATATCTTGATTATAGGTGAATTGGAATTAATTATTATATTTGCAGCCTATCCGTCTTGCAGGCGGTCAAACTCTTATATAATAAATATGAAAAAATTACTTCTTTTAGTATGCATTGCTTGGACTGGGCAGTGCGTTTCAGTTGTTTCTGCACAGTCGTCCTCCAAATCAATCTATAAAAAAGGATGGATTGATTTTAATAAAAATGGTGTGAAAGATATCTTTGAAGACCCTTCGCAACCTGTTGAGAAGCGAGTAAAGGATTTACTTTCACAGATGACGATAGAAGAGAAAAGTTGTCAGCTTGCTACACTCTATGGCTTTGGGCGTGTTCTGAAAGACTCTTTGCCTACTCCTGCCTGGAAAGAAGCTATCTGGAAAGATGGTATTGCGAATATCGATGAACAACTCAACGGGGTAGGTAGAGGTGCCAAACGGGTACCCCATCTTATTGTTCCTTTTTCCAATCATGTAAAGGCTATCAATGAAACTCAGCGTTGGTTTATTGAAGAGACCCGTTTGGGCATTCCTGTTGATTTCTCTAATGAGGGTATTCATGGACTTAATCATACAAAAGCAACACCGCTTCCGGCTCCGATAGCGATTGGAAGTACCTGGAATACAGAACTGGTACGTGAAGCGGGAGAAATTGTGGGTAAAGAAGCTCGCGTATTAGGATATACCAATGTATATGCGCCTATTCTTGATGTGGTGCGTGATCCGAGATGGGGGCGTACACTGGAATGTTATGGAGAAGATCCTTATCTTATTGGCGAACTGGGTGTGCAAATGGTAGATGGCATTCAGTCACAGGGAGTGGCAGCTACTCTGAAGCACTTTGCTGTATACAGTAGTCCTAAAGGTGGCCGGGATGGAAACTGCCGGACCGATCCTCATGTTACTCCCCGTGAGTTGCACGAAATTTATCTGTATCCTTTTAAACATGTGATACAACAATCGCATCCGATGGGGGTGATGAGTAGTTATAATGATTGGAATGGAGAGCCGGTGACTTCAAGTTACTATTTCCTGACAAAGTTATTGCGTGAAGAATATGGCTTTGACGGATACGTGGTGAGCGATAGCCAGGCAGTGGAATTTGTGCATACCAAGCATCAGGTAGCCGAAGATTATGACGAAGCTGTACGACAGGTGTTGGAAGCGGGATTGAATGTGCGTACTCATTTTACACCTCCGGCTGATTTCATCTTGCCTATTCGTCGTTTGCTGGCAGAAAACAAGATATCAATGGCAACGATTGACAAGCGTGTAAGTGAAGTGTTGGCAGTGAAGTTTCGTCTGGGGTTGTTTGATGCTCCTTACCGGGATAATCCGAAAGAGGCGGATGAAGTGGCAGGTGCAGACAAGCATTCGGAATTTGTAAAGGAGATGCAACGTCAGTCTTTGGTCTTACTTAAAAACGATGGACAACTGTTACCATTAAATAAGAAAGAGATAAAGAAAGTATTGGTTACCGGGCCATTAGCAGATGAAGATAACTTTATGATTAGCCGCTATGGTCCGAATGGTTTGCCAACGATTACTGTACTTCAGGGTATCAAAGACTATTTAAAAGGAGATGTGGAAGTTGTTTACTCAAAGGGGTGTAATATCATAGATAAAGAATGGCCTGCCAGTGAAGTATTGCCGGCAGTACTTACAGCAGAGGAAGTGGCGGATATGGATAAGGCTGTTTCAGAGGCACAGTCTGCCGACGTGATCATTGCCGTGATGGGTGAAGACGAATACCGGGTAGGAGAGAGCCGCTCTCGTACCTCTCTTGAGTTACCTGGGCGCCAACGTGAACTTTTGCAAGCACTGCATGCCACAGGGAAACCGGTAGTACTGGTACTTATCAATGGTCAGCCACTTACTATCAATTGGGAAGATCAGAATTTGCCGGCTATTCTTGAGGCCTGGTTCCCGAGTTTCCAGGGTGGGAAGATTATTGCAGAAACGCTGTTTGGTGATTATAATCCGGGAGGTAAACTGACCGTTACTTTTCCAAAATCAGTAGGGCAGATTGAATTAAACTTCCCGTTTAAGAAAGGATCACATGGTACTCAACCTTCATCCGGCCCCAATGGTAGCGGAAGTACACGGGTACTGGGGGCTTTGTATCCTTTCGGTTATGGACTTAGCTATACAACTTTTGCTTATAGTAATCTTGAAGTGACAGCTCCTGCCAAAGGGACACAAGGTGAAGTACAGATCTCTTTTGACATTACCAACACAGGAAAATATGCAGGAGAGGAAGTGGCGCAGCTTTATGTACGTGATTTGGTTAGTAGTGTAGTGACTTATGATTCGCGTTTGCGTGGTTTCCAACGCGTTTTATTGCAACCCAATGAAACGAAACGTATGCATTTCACCCTGAAACCCGCAGATTTGGAACTACTTGATCGGAATATGGAATGGACAGTTGAATCGGGTACATTTGAAGTACGCGTGGGAGCCAGTTCGGAGGATATTCGTCTTAAAAAGAAGTTTACGCTCATCGAGTAATAAAAACGGATGGTATAGGATATGAAAAAACAGCGTCATGAAGATTATGGCAATCTTCATGACGCTGTTTTTTTATTGAGTGTATAAAGTTTTTTAAAGACTCTTTTTCTTTATATGTACTGATATTTTTTATTAAGTTAGCATACTCCAAATTCTTCTTCTATCTCTTCGGCTGTATCTGTGATACCCAGGAGATGGTTCATCTTTTTCCGTTTATCCAGGTCTGTAAAATAGGTTTCCACTACTTTGTACAAGTCGAAACAAGAAGTTGACCCTGCTGCCATGTCGAGAGATTCTACCATCTTTTCTACAGCCTGATGGATTTTTGCCTTATCAATCAGGTGCAGCTCGTTACTGTGAATTAGATATTTTTCCATAACCGCAATGTTTTTAATGTTTATATTGTTATAACATACCAGCAATGAAGAAAGTTCAGTTCATCGGGGGTAATGTATCACTGGGCAATTGGGTTGATTCATCGGTTTTATATGCGCGACTCTCACCGTTTATTGCGAGGAAAATCAGTGTTTAAACAAAGTTATTAACAGGGTAATCTCTTGATTATCCGAATCTTCTATCGGTTATTCATACTTTATGAACAATAGTAATGAGTAATGTTGTGAATAACCAGGATAAGCTGTTAATAAAGTTGTTTAAATGGCTGTTATTATACCTTCTTTCAAACGTTTGTTTTTTGTATATCTCAAATACCAGATGCATATCAGTAAGGATACAACTGTTGATATAGGTGGTGCAAATCCCATAATATATAATGAGGAACTGTCTATTTGACTGAACCAGTATGAGAGTGGGATGCGAAACAGGAAAGTGGCTATTAAACTATGAATCATAGGGAATATTGAGTTTCCTTGTCCGCTGAAATAAGAATTGATGCAGAACACGAAACTAACGATGACACAGTCGATACTATATCCCTTCAGATACTCAGCGGCCATTGCTACTACCATAGGGTCTTTGGTGAAAAATACCGTAAGTGTTTCTGGCAGGAATTGCGAATATAGGCAAACTGTTACTCCGAAGATAAGGGCGAACCCTATTCCGGAGAGAAGACATTGATTCATTCTCTGTACAAGTCCGGCTCCATAATTTTGTGCTGTCATCGTTGCTACTGCAGATGATATGGCCATTGGAGGTAACATCGCGAATACGATGATTTTTTCGACAACACCCAGAGATGCTGATGCGATAACCCCCATTTGGTTTACGATAACGGTAATTAATAGAAATGAGGTATTGATGAGGGCATCCTGCAATGCAATGGGAGCCCCCAATGTCAGAACTCTCTTCGATAAACTTCTGTTTAGCCGGATATCACGTCGTGTAAACTCAAAATGAAACCCTTTTCGGTAAAGGAACCAAAGTGCGGTGGCAAAACTGACTCCTTGTGCCGTTACGGTGGCAATGGCTGCTCCAGTAGCTCCAAGATGGAAATATCCGACTAATATAAAGTCGAGAACAATATTGATAACACACGCCAATGCTACGAAATAAAGTGGAGTTTTTGAATCGCCTAAACCACGTAGGATACCACATACAACGTTGTATCCCACAATAAACAGAATACCGGTTGAGCAGACCAGAATATAACTTTTTGTATCAGACATTGCTTCGGATGGAGTATGCATCCATTCGGCTATCTGACTGTGGTAAAGTGTCATTGTCAGGGTTAGTACAACCCCGATAATTGAGAACAACCACACGGATGATCCGATTGTGGAAGCTACCTGCCGGTTGTCTTTTGAGCCGGTCGCTATAGCGATCAGTACGGTAGTGCCTGTTGTAATGCCGAGGATAATTCCCGTAATGGTTTGCATTACCTGACTGCCGATAGCTACGGCTGCCACACTTGCCGAGTCGTCATATTGACCCACAACAAAAAGATCGGCCCCTCCATAGAGTGCCTGTAGTATATTCGCTATTAGAAAAGGTACTGCAAATTGTAATAGTACTTTAGGTACGCTGCCTTGTGTCAGATTTAACTCTTTCATCAAACGTTTTCTTTTTTATGTATAATTCTTTTGTACCAGACCATAATTTCTTCCCGGGTACGTATCCATCTGTTATGTGTCCACAACCAGTATGATGGAGCTTTATGTATGGATTGTTCTAGTTTGCTCATAAATAAGTCGGTTACTTCGTAGTCAGCATATTGCTGTATATCGTCTATCATACGACTAATTTTGCATCGGTAATATCCCCTTTTGATGCGCTCCATCTCTGCATAAAAGATGAGTGCGTCCACATGTTTTCCTATTTGTTCGGCACCGGTAACCACCGGGGTTTCCCACTGGAAGAAGTTACTCCAATGGTATTTCCCACTCCATAGTGGTGCCTGATCGGATACAAAAGCGATTATTGCTTTCCGGGAATTTTCTTTTAATTCAATGATTCGTTGGATAGTCTCTTTTATCGTGATACTTTTTCCACCGAATCGATTCCGCAGTTTAAAGAGTATTTTATCAAACACCTTGTTCTTCAAAGGATAATAGATATATCCGTTGACTATCTGTGAGTTTTGCTTATGTACTTTGGTTGCGAGCAGTGATAACCATTCCCAGTTACCATAATGGCTCATATAGAGAAAAGCAAAATTCTTGTTTTCATTTTTTAGTCCATTTAGCATTTCAGGGAGTCCTTCAAAAAGCATGCGTTTACTTATTTCTTTCTCTGAGATGGAGCATAGCTTGATAGTCTCAACAAACTGATCGCATAGAAAGGAATAGAATTCTTTTTCTATGGTAAGAATTTCATGCTTTTCCTTATGAGGAAAAGATATATGAAGGTTATTGCGAACGATTTTTCTCTTGTATTTAATAAGATGATAGAGTAGAACGTAAAGAATGTCGGATATCCGATATAAAACCCAGTAAGGAAGTATGGATATCGTATAGCAGATCAGATAGGTCGTTGAGTACAAGATATTCATAATTCTATATATTTAGATGGTTATACATAAAGTTGTGTGGAACAGAATACAGTGTTTTCATTACCACTGTTTGGATAAATACAAAACCTGGTTTCGCTAACTTTGTCTTTTTACTACTTACTATTTCCATATCTTTCAATATTTAATTTTCACTCTGGTTCGTTCTTTGATAAAGAAAGTGCCGGATAAAATGAATGATTTTTCTACCATTCATCTTATCCGGCACTATCGTTGTACATAATGCCCTCCGATGAGGAATTATATGTTTATTCTTGTTTTGCGGTGCAAAGTTGGGCATTGTTTCTGTGACAACCAAATTCCGAAGCACCTTTTTTAGTCTTTTTTAGTGATTACACTTCTACTACTATACTCTGTATCTTGTTTAATGTAGGATACGGAGTATAATAGCACTTGTAAACGACAGAGAAAATTCTCACTTAAACGTACTGCATTTCACCGGGTTTTAAAAGGTCTCTGTGACTGCCAATGAAAAGAAATCCAGAGAGCCACTTACAGAACCGTCTCTTAACCAGGCAATATTACTTCCACGGAATTCAGTGTCAGGTAATTCGGGAATCTCAGAAAGCATATCCTATTGAGTCATACATACTTTACGTAATATTCTGTCCGAGGTTACCGACAAACCGTGTGTAATACGTAGTCTTAAATCTTTAGGTGTTTAGCATTTGATAAAAATTCAACTTCAATTTCTTCTTCTTTTGAAAGAAGGATTGTGTCAATTTCTAACGGTGTAAACTCAGACAGCCTTTCAATCAATTTGTGCCGATAGTGAATAGCGTCTTGTAAGCTGATAAATTTTTTGTCATAGATTATTGCAATATCAATATCAGAAGGATTCTCTGAGTATAAAATCGATCCAAAAAGGTAATGGTCAAAGTGTTTTTGAGGGGGAATACTTAATTTAATCATCTTTCCTTTTGTGTATAATCAATAAAAGCATTGCCACTATAATGGATAGCTCCAAAGAACTCTCTATAGTTAAATAAACCTACATTCATTGATTTGGCCAATTTTTTGGCTTCATTTGAGTACCGATTATAAAATCCAATTAGGACAATACAATCTATATCATGCAAATTAGAGCTGATTTCAAGTATATCAGCTTCGCCTGCAATGTAGATATCAGCTACTAAAACCTTAATATCTGGTTTATTGTCGGTTCTGTTTATTAGATACATGTTGTTTCCTAAATCAGTAATACATCTTACTGCTGAATGCCCATTCATACCATTCTTAAAAAAGGTTTTACTTGATGGAGCGACTTTTTCTATGTTTTTTTCTCTCATTGAAATATATTTTCAAAGTCAATTGGAAAGGTCGGAACTGTAGAATTTACATCTCCGGAAATTTTATTGTACTCAAAACCTGCTCTATGCAATTTAAATTCTATAAATAAACCGAATTCATTATCCCTTAAAAGTTCTTGATTCTGTTCAACTGTTGACTCTATTTTTCTATTATTGGGTAATAACTTTTGTATCGATAGCTTTTCCCACATAAATTCGGTTTCCATCGGCTTCGTTTTCGCATTTTCAGAGTAAGGACCATATTTATCAAATATTGCCTTATTCTCTGCAAATAATAGTCTTAGGTATTTCGCTGCTTCTTTTCGTGAATCAAATTTGGGTGCATGAAAAAGATTTTTGATACTTTCCACATGGTTCTTTTTCCATTGTTTTATAGTATCATTAGGGAATAGCTGTGGGTTTTTGTCAATAGTTGTATGGCAAGTTGGACATAGCAGTATTATATTTTCAAATTCATCTCGCTGACTTATGGGTAAATTATTTTTGCCCCTTGGTCCATTTTCCCTTTGTCCTATAATGTGTGCAAGCTCTTCTATATTTGTTATTTCTCCACTTTCAAAAAATGGGAATAAGTCTGCATGACAATCTGGCTTGCCACAGTAGCCTCCTGAAGAGGCCCATAACTTTCTTTTAACTTCTGTACTTATACTCATATTAAGAAATATGCATAATTTCGAGATTGATGCAATAAGTTATCCAAAGTATATAATATACAGTAAGAATAACATAACACTAATATTCGCAAAAGTAGCAATTATTTGTAAAACAGTCTAATTTAGTTCTATATATCTGTCTTTCTTCTTTTATCGGAGATTTATTGTTCTTGTATGTTGAGTTGGCCGGGGATTCTTCTGTTCTTCATAGCATTGTAGTATTTAAAAGATATGGTACAGTTCCCGTTGGTAGCCGAATGGCTTTTTAAATCGTTGTTCTGTCTGTTGGAACAGAATCTTATGGTGACATATTTGTTCTTTAGAACAATGTAGCTTGTTGGTTTCAGATACTATAAATACTTTACGCATGAATTATGTTCGCAGTTACATACGGTTTGGAGATTTTTCGATTAAATTTTAGTCCCACGATTTATCCACCGATAATATACTTGAAACGGCTATTTTTGCTATCTGCCAAAAAAAAGAAATCCCTGATAATATCTGATTATCAGGGATTTGCTTGATTTTTCTTGTTGTTTCAGTGATCCGCCTGGGGCTCGAACCCAGGACCCCAACATTAAAAGTGTTGTGCTCTACCTGCTGAGCTAGCGAATCAATCCTTGTTGCAAATCAGTTATTTCCTGATTGCGGGTGCAAAGGTAGTGACTTTTTTTATATTTGCAAGCAAAAGCTATAAAAAAGTTTGTACTATTTTTCAATTTCTTCTTCACGTTGCTGATCCTCAGTATATTCCAGATTTGATTCACTTATTCTTTCTCTGTTAATAATGAAACGTTGATAATAAGAGAGCATCAATGTTGTTAGTGGGAGTGCTATAATCATACCTAACATTCCCATCAATGATCCCCAAATAGAAAGTGAGAGTAGAATAATGGCAGGATTTAATCCGGTTATCTTTCCCATAATTTTGGGAACAATAAATGTATCCTGGATAATTTGAACAACTATAAATACAGCTGAGGCCGAAGCAATGATTATCCAGAAATTCTGTCCGGTATCGGCCGCTTTAAGAATGGCTAACATGATCGTAGGCAGGAAACCAATAATCTGAAGATAGGGGACCATGTTTAAAGCACCGATAAATAACCCTAATCCGATAGCCATTGGAAAATCTATAATGAGAAAACCGATACTGAATAATATACCTACACAGAGAGCCACGAGGGCTTGCCCACGGAAATAAGTATTCATACCATTCTGGACATCTTTAATGAGGTTGGTAGTGAAAGTACGATATTTAGCAGGTAGTAAGTGTATCCAGCCTTCGGCAATAGACTCGTAATCCAATAAGATGAACACTACATATAATAGGATGATAAAAGACGCCAGAATACTAAATAAGAAGTTTATAGATTCAGATAACAGCATCCAAAGCTTAGGCACTGTACTCTTTACAGCGTTGACTATATTTTCTTCGCTGAGAATACGGCTCAAGGCATTCATGTCTATATTTTCCTGAATAAAATCGGCAAGGCTTTTCGGCACATTTGAATTGTCGGCTATACCATGGGTGAAGTACATGACCAAAAGATCTTTCACTTTTCCAAATTCTTCTAACAGTGGAGGTACCAGAAAGTAAAAAGCGGTAACTCCAACTATTGTAATGGAGAATAATGCACAAAAGATAGAAAGTACCCGGCTTTTTAAACGTAACCTGTATTGGAAAAGTTTGACTAACGGATAAATTAAATAAGCAATGAGCCATGCCAGAAAGAAAGGTAACAATACTCCGCTCAGCCTTTCAACCAGCATTAATACTCCAACAATAAGAATACAACAGATTGAACCACGTATAAAGCTGTCGAATGTTATTTTCTTCCTTTCCATATTTATTGATTTTTTATCCTTTTTCTTTATCTTCTTCTAAAGCACGCAAATAGCATTCGCGGCACAAGGGTTCATACTCGGCTGTTTCTCCCAACATTACTTGCTTGTCGTTTTTTACAGTTCGATGTGAAAAGGAAGCCAATTGGCCGCACTTAACACAAATGGCGTGTACTTTTGAAACTTCATCGGCTATGGCACACAGTCCGGGCATTGGGCCAAAAGGATTACCCTTAAAATCCATATCCAGTCCGGCAATGATTACTCTTATCCCATTATTTGCCAGTTGATTACATACATCGATCAGACTGCTGTCGAAAAACTGTGCTTCATCTATACCTACTACATCAATCTCAGATGTGAATAATAATATACTGGCTGACGAATCAATAGGAGTAGAGGAGATTGCGTTACTGTCATGTGAAACGACATCGGCTTCAGAATAGCGCACATCAATAGAAGGTTTGAAAATTTCTACACGTTGGCGAGCAAACTTAGCACGTTTGAGACGACGTATCAATTCCTCTGTTTTTCCCGAAAACATGGAGCCGCAGATAACTTCTATTCTTCCTCTTCTTCTAGTTTCCTGTATGTGATCTTCTGAAAATAATACCATGATTTAGTGTGTTATATTTGGTTGCAAAAATAACACTTTTGTTCGCTTTCTGATGTTTTTTCATTATTTATTTCTACATTTGCGGCATCTACAAAAAGGTAAACAAGAAGGCTATGCAAGCACTATTGACCAACATAGAACTGGATATTCAGGAGTTAAAGTACCTGATGAAGGCTTTCGAACGTGAGCCTAATGGGACCTTACGCGAAGTGTTGAAGCGGAATATTCTGCAAATGCGTGACCGGTTGGACCAGATGTTGACAGAGCTGGATACTGTACAGAAACCTGTTGAAGGAGAGAATATTCAACCCATTCTAACAGAAAAAGAGATAGAGGAAACTATTCTCGAAGAGGTGGAAGAAGAAAAAGAGACTTTACAAGTAGTAGAATCTCAATCACAAATAGAGGTGCAGGAGACAATAAAAAATGTTTCTGCAGGATCTATATTGGGAGAGCGTATCAGACCAGTGACGGACTTACGGCGATCTATTAGTTTGAATGATTCTTTCCGTTTTTCACGTGAATTATTTAATGGTGATAGTGAGCAGATGAATCGGGTTATAGAGCAGATCTCTGAGATGAGTTCTTTGGATACTGCCATTGCTTTTCTGTATTCAAAGGTAAATGTTGATGAAGAGAATGAGGCTATGATTGATTTCCAGGAACTTCTCAAAAAGTATTTTAATTAATCGGATAATGAATATGGGAAAATTATACGTAGTACCCACGCCGGTAGGAAATCTGGAGGATATGACTTTTCGGGCTATCCGGATACTGAAGGAGGTTGATCTCATTCTGGCTGAGGATACACGTACTTCCGGAATATTGCTGAAACATTTTGAAATAAAGAATGCAATGCAATCTCACCACAAGTTTAATGAACATAAAACGGTGGAGAGCGTTGTTAATAGAATAAAGGCTGGTGAAACGGTGGCTTTGATTTCGGATGCTGGTACGCCTGGTATCTCTGATCCGGGATTTCTTGTAGTACGCGAATGTGTGCGTAATGGCATTGAAGTACAATGTTTACCTGGTGCAACAGCTTTTGTTCCGGCATTGGTGGCTTCAGGATTGCCCAACGAGAAGTTTTGTTTTGAAGGCTTTCTTCCCCAGAAAAAGGGGCGTATGACGAAGCTGAAGTCTCTGGTAGAGGAACGCCGTACGATGGTATTTTATGAATCTCCCCATCGTTTGTTGAAAACATTGACGCAGTTTGCGGAATATTTTGGTCCGGAACGTCAGGCCAGTGTGTCCCGGGAGATTTCTAAAGTCCATGAAGAGACTGTTCGGGGTAATTTGACTGAACTAATCGAGCATTTTACCGAGACTGATCCTCGTGGCGAGATAGTAATTGTAATTGCAGGAATAGACGATTAAATAACTTCATTTAAAAAACGTAAAAACGTAAACGTATGAAAAAGTTAGCAGTTTTAATTGTATGCGCAGCCATGTTGGCTTCGTGTGATGGTTTTAAAGGTGGTAGTAAAGACCTTAAAGCTGAAAATGATTCTTTATTGATAGAACTGACACAGCGTAATGCCGAGTTGGACGAAATGATGGGAACATTCAATGAAATTCAGGAAGGTTTCCGCCAGATAAACGATGCTGAGAGCCGTGTAGACTTGCAACGTGGCACAATAACAGAAAATTCATCATCTGCAAAACAGCAGATTGCTTCTGATATTGAATTCATCACTAAACAAATGGAAGAGAACAAAGCTCAGATTGCTAAATTGCAGGCTATGTTGAAGAGTAGTAAGAACAATTCTGCTCAGCTGAAGAAAGCGGTTGAGTCTTTAACTCAGGAGTTGGTTGCTAAACAACAACGTATCGAAGAATTGCAGGCTGAACTTGCTTCTAAAAATATCCGTATTCAGGAATTGGATGCTGCTGTTAGTGGCCTTGCTGCTGATAAAGAGTCTCTTGCTGCTGAAAATGAAGCGAAAGCTAAGACTGTGGCAGAACAGGATAAAGCAATCAACGCTGCATGGTTTGTATTTGGAACGAAATCAGAATTGAAGTCTCAAAAGATTCTTCAAAGTGGTGATGTATTGAAAAATGCAGATTTCAATAAAGATTATTTTACTCAGATTGATATCCGTACTACTAAAGAAATTAAATTGTATTCAAAACGTGCAGAGTTATTAACTACTCATCCTGCCGGTTCTTATGAATTGGTAAAAGACGATAAGGGACAACTGACTTTGAAGATTACAAATCCAAAAGAATTTTGGAGTGTATCCAGATATTTAGTTATCCAGGTTAAATAATGAAGTATAAAAATCTCTTTTTTGATTTAGACGATACACTTTGGGCATTTTCGGCAAATGCACGTGATACATTCGAAGAGATGTATTATAAGTATAAGCTGGATGCTTTCTTTGATTCCTTTGAGCATTTCTATTCGCTTTATCAACGGCGTAATATAGAATTGTGGATGGAATATGGTAACGGTCAGATCACCAAAGAGGAACTCAATCGTCAGCGCTTTCTGTATCCTCTTGCGGCAGTGGGCGCTGGCGATTTTGCTTTAGCGAAAGCATATTCGGATGACTTTTTTGCTGTTATCCCAACTAAAAGACGGTTGATGCCTCATGCGAAGGAGGTACTTGATAATTTGGCTTCGCGTTATAATCTTTATATTTTGTCCAATGGCTTTCGGGAGCTTCAATACCGTAAAATGTGTTCCGGGGGAATTGAATCTTATTTTAAAAAAGTAATTCTTTCAGATGACATTGGGCTTTTGAAACCAGCTTCGCAGATCTTTCATTTTGCACTTTCGGCTACTCAATCAGAGTTGCGTGAATCATTGATGATCGGGGATAGTTGGGAGGCCGATATCGTAGGAGCCAATGGGGTAGGGATGCACCAGGCCTTTTACAATGTTTCCGGTCGCACCGAATTTCCTTTCCAGCCCACTTATCAACTGAAAGACCTGAAAGATTTGTTGGAAATATTGTAGTATTTATAGATAAGTCGTACTTTTGCGTTGAAAAATAACGTATAAAGATACAACTGTTATGGAAACTCTTTTGCCTTTTGCTTTACTGTGTTTTACCTCCTTTTTTACGTTGACAAATCCTTTGGGTACGATGCCTGTATTTCTGACGATGACACATGGAATGACGGATAAAGAGCGGCGTGCAATTGTGCGGCGTGCCACGATTGTATCTTTTCTTACCCTTATGGTCTTTGTGTTTGCAGGGCAACTCCTTTTTAAATTTTTCGGTATCTCTACCAATGGATTCCGTATTGCTGGTGGGGTCATTATTTTTAAGATTGGTTTTGATATGTTGCAGGCGCGTTATACGCCTATGAAATTGAAAGACGAAGAGATTAAAACTTATGCCGATGATATTTCGATTACCCCTTTAGCTATTCCGATGTTGTGTGGACCGGGTGCCATTGCCAATGCCATTGTGCTGATGGAGGATTCTCACACTATCGAAATGAAAAGTGTCCTGATAGGGATGATTGCATTGATTTACTTTATTACTTTTCTCATTCTTCGTGCTTCAACCCGGTTGGTTAAAGTTTTAGGTGAAACGGGCAATAATGTAATGATGCGTTTAATGGGACTTATCCTGATGGTGATTGCTGTGGAGTGTTTTGTCAGTGGATTAAGACCTATTTTAGTCGGGATATTGAAAGAAGGAATGATGTAGGGAATTGCATTGTTGTTAAGATCATCCGATGGATGCATGATTGTCAAAAAAGTAATTACAAGATTTTTTTAAGAAGAGATGTGAGGCAGGATTAGAATGTTTTTCCTTATGTAATCTCTTGATTTATAGCGCATACAGACCTCTTGCTTAAAGGCAGGTAAGAGTGTACATTTATGCGAGTGTTAATTGTACACTTTTGCCACACTATATTGTACACTCTTGGTATGTTAAAGTGTACATTCTTGTAAAGTAAATCCTTACTGTTAAAAAAGTACATTAACGATATTAACAAACGTATTTGACGAACGAGACTATTTCTATTGTTCCGGATAATGTTTTTGGGATGAGTGGCAATGTTTAATATAGCTCGAAAGTCTGTACCTGTGGTAAGTACAGACTTTCGAGCATTTTACTAGTTAGTTGGAAATCAATATTAATGTTGTACGAAAGTGGGACGTATCATCTTTAGGAATATTTACTGAATATTCCATTATCAAATGCGTCCCACTCATTTTTTCAAATTATAAGTCGGATATATATTGAACTACTTCAACTATATCCTGAGTACTGTTTTTTATTCGGTTCTCTTTTATGAATGATGTTATTTCCTTTTTTAAATCAGGGAATAACTTTATTAATTCTTTGGCTTTAGAGAACTTATTCAATTCATTAGCTATTTCAATATAATACCAAACATAAGGCTCTGCTTTATAGTTTTCGGGTAATTTCAATTGATATATTTCACCGGATGTATTTAGTGACGAGATATTATCAATAGCTGTGGTTGAAGAAGTACCATAACCGATATTTTGTGCCCGGACACTCATACGGCAACGATAGGAAGCATATAAAGTATATCTATCTTGTGTGAGAACCTCATAAAACCGATTATCCACCGGGATAAACTTTCGTTTATCAAAATATATGGTATCAATCTGATCTATCGGATACAGCGCCATATTTTTCCCTTCTTGCGAGGTGTAAATCATCTCTTCTGTAGCCTTGTTGTAGTTAAGAGTGGCATGTGTCCTTTTTTGATTCTTGTATAAGACGGTAGCCTCTCTGAACTGATCAAATATAAAATGATGATTTGTATTTTGCCCTTTAGTATTGATAGAAATACCTGACAATAAGATAATCAAGCCAATATAGGTTATTTTCATTCTATAAATATTTTTCGTTTGTATATGTCATTTCCGGATAAAACAGACACAATATAAGTACCTTTCGAGAGATGTTTTAATGAGAGCTGGGTAACGTTTTTAACATCTTCCAGAATTTTTCCAGAGATGTCTACTACTATGATATGGTCAACATTCGTATCCGCTGTTACATACAGTATTCCCTCATTAAACAATAACTGTATTTTTCTATTGTCTGAAAGATTTTCAAGACCTGTTGGAATGGAATTTATATCAAATGTTAATTTGTCATCTTCCATAATTACATTAGTTATTCTTAAACCACCATCAGAATCATCTGACAAGAAAGGTTTTGGAAAAGTTTTATCTGTCATAACGGCTCCTGAGTTAGTTTGATAGGCAGCTTCATCCAGGAAACCATTTTCTGTTAATGAACCAAATGGACGATAGATATATACTTCATCCGGTGGTCCGTTACGATTTCCATCTTTAACTGTTGTATTGATTCTATAGATAAGTAATCCGGAACGGATCAGATTTTTTTCATAACGTCCCTCTTTCTTCCTGTACTCCAATACATAATATTCATTGGGATTGGTGGAGTTCACTCTATAGCAACTGTTTTCTGCACTTTGTGACAACGGAAGTAAAGTGTAGGTACCAGGTTGTGTGATGGTTGGCATCTCTTTTATCCAACTTTGTCCTGCATATCTCCATTTCATATAGGCACCCATATGGCACCAACCACTGTTCATCAGGTCCCAACTGCCTACAGGATCCAGATTTTTGCTCTCTTCGCTATAATGATACAAATCCGGTGCTCCCAATGCATGAAACATTTCATGGCAAAGTGTATTTATAGTTACTTGATTTTCGGGTTGGAATACATAATCCATCACGCGTTTGCCATGAATATAACATTCTTTGGTGTATAATGACCAGCGATGTGCCCATAATAAGTCACTCCAGCCATCACTGTTTCCTTGAACAACAAAACATACATTATCTATATAACCGTCATTGTCATTATCCAATTCTTCCGGAGTGAAATCTTCTTCAATAGAAGCTTTTACAGCATCAATGGCATTTACAATTAAATTATGTTCTCTATTTGTCGATTCATCACTTGTTCTATACCCATCCGGATTGGTTGTTGCGTTATAAGGACGATAGAACCCTCTTTTATGAAAGTCAATATATCCGTCAGTTTTAGTTTCTAGATCAGCGGCTTTAGGATAGAAATGAGAAGTTATATCAAGGCTACTATATGAAACTTCTTGATAATAATCTTTTAAGGAACCACTGGAAGAGGTTGTACTGTTGAACCTGCTATCGTATACTGTTCTTTTTTTTGAAAATGTAGTGACATCCTGAAAAGAGACGAAAATAACAATATTATTTAATGGATTTTTATGAGATGCATATTGAGGCCTTGAAGCTCTTGTTATAGCTTGATTTCGCATTTGCTCCCGCCGTTCTTCATATCGTTTTTTCGGAATCTTCAGCCAGGGATTGATACTTACCTCTTTGGGTAATGCCTTGTCTGCCCGGCAAGAGGAGGGGACCATTTCACCTTTATCGTTTTTCACTGCATAGTAGCAGTAACCATCATCCGCTTGCACAATAGTATATCCGTCTTTATCATGCACCCAATGATAAAATTCATCTCCTGATGCATATAGAGTTAATTGACTTCCATCCGCCTGAGTCACAATCGTCTCCAAAAAACGGAAAGGGGCTGCATACGTTAACAGGCAACAATAGCATAATAGCAGGATTATAGATATATATTTTTTCATAATATAGTTGTTTTTAGGCAAATAAGGCCACCCTAAAGGTGACCTTATTGCAAATAAATTTATTTATAAGACAAAATCCGCTATTTTGCTTTAGTAAATACAATTCCGTCTTCAAATAATGTGAAATATCCGCCGGATGCTCCTGTTGTAGGATGGATAGCCTGGAAGCCCAATCCGTACTCACAAGTTATGACTCCGTCTTCAAAGATGCCCGTTAAGGCATTTAACGTATATAAATCTTCACCGTCAACATGAGTTGCTCTGAAATAACGGTTCCAATTATCTGTTGGTTTAGGTGTTGGGCCGATGTACTGATTGTCTTTGATAGAAATCATAATCTCACCTTCTACCTCTTCAACACTCATAGTAGCCAAAGTACCATAACCGAAATTAAGATTCAAGACATTTACGTCATCATCAGAAGCAGTAACCACTGCCGGTATACTTACATCAGTTCCATCAAATCCGGAAGTACCTGTTATGCTGTATGTACCAATGATAGCAGCCCACGGATGCTCATCATCAATAATACTTACTCTGACAGAATTTTGCACAGTTTCTTTTAAAACTGGTACGGTACTCGCAATTACCAAATTAAATGTTTTTTTCCCTGTAAACAGATCATTGTCTATTGCCTCAATTTCTATATACTGAGTTCCAAAACCTTCTTCAAAAACGATTGTTTTGTTTTTGATATTGAAATCAGTACCTTCAATAGCCGGAACAGCTTCGCCTTCTGTTACTGCTGCTACATTTACAGTTACTTTCTCTCCATTAGGTAATCCTGCCAGAGCAATTGGAATTTTAATTGTTTCTGTTGCATTTTCATCAATGGAAGCTGTTGCCTCAGGAAAACTTACAAAAGTATCTTCTGCAAGAAATGATTGAGGCTCATTGTCGTCGCATGATGTTATTGCAAGTAACAAGCCGCCAATCAAACTTAAATATTTTAGTTTTTTCATTTATGTATTCTTTGAAAGTTAATACTTGTTTTGAACCATATTCTTATTCGCGTCGATTTCAGACTGCGGAATCGGCATTACGTAATACGGGCTATCTGCCGATACATGCTGAGTAGAAGAGGGTACTCCTGAACCATCAGCCATAAAACCCTTTCCATCTCTCTGTACGTCTTCGTGTCTACGTTTCAAATCAAAGAAGCGATGTCCTTCGAAAGCCAACTCTAAACGACGTTGTAGTTGAATTTCTTTTTCCAGAGCGGCTCCGGATTCGGTTCCTTCTTCATAATCAGAATAACGTCTTTCTTTCACCAGATTCAAGTCTGACAGGGCATCATCATAATTTTTCAAATTATAGTTAGCTTCCGCACGTGTCAGATATACCTCTGAAGCACGGATGATAGGAATATCAATCAAACCTGTAGATTTACCTCCGTTATTATATTTCCATACTACATTGTATGCTCCTCCATTTACAAGTTTAATTTGTGACCGGCGGATGTCTGTAGATTTATACAGTTCATTCAAACTATAAGTTACCGAGTAATTAGCGATATAAGAAGACTCGCTACCCTGTCCCCAATCATTACCGGGTAGGTATCCATTATCGGCAGTAATTGCAATACGGAATAATACCTCAGGAACTTCCATGCTTGTAGTGAATATTTTGGAGAAATCACTAATGCTTGCAATATCAGAGCCGTCTCCGGCAATAGCATCTGTAGCAGCCGACACAGCTTTTGCATCTTCGCCCATTGTCAGATACACACGAGAAAGAATAGCGCTGATAGATTTCTTGTTCAATCGGCTGTTTACACTTTTATTATAGTTGTCACTCATTAACTTTTTAGCGTTTTCCAGATCTTCTACCAATCTTGAATAAACGTATTTTACTGTATGTCTGGAAGGAAGGTCTACTTCTGTATAATCTTTGTAAGTTACACCAAGATCACCATCGCTTGCAGTTTTATAATCTTTTCCATAAGCACGTACAAGGTCAAAATGTATCAACCCTCTCAGTGCCAAACATTCTGCTAATAGATTGTCGCTTATTGTTTTCTCATTGCCCTGGAAAGTGTTTTCTTTCTCTAAGCGGGTAATTACCTCATTAGCACCTAAGATGGCATTATATGCTGAACTCCATAGTCCACTGATTCCATATGTGTCTGCATAATATCTGAAATCTGAGAATTCATTATATATCTGGCGGCCATTACGGTTCAGTACCAGGTTGTCGGACATTACATCCGGAACCATTAGCATAAAATTAGCAGTATAATATTGACTACGCATTGATTCATACACACTTTTAGTGGTATTATCAAAGTCTTCGATACTTTCCAATGCATTATCACTATTTAATGAATCATGTGGAGTAGTATCTAAGAAATCAGCACATCCTGTCATTGCAAAAACGAATACAGTTGCAACGGGTATTATTGTTTTTTTTAATAATTTCATATTTTATCTTTTTTACAAATTAAAAGGTGTTATTAGAAACCTATCTCAATACCAAACATAATGGTGCGTGCTGCCGGGAAACTGAAATCAAGTACAGATGCAGCGGGACCGGCTGTAGCAGCTAATCCTGTTGTAGGTGAATCACCTACTTCCGGGTCTAATCCAGAGAAATTAGTGATTGTGAATAGATTCAATCCTTGTGCATAAATCCTGAGATTTTCCATACGCAATGGTTTTAACCATCTTTTAGGTAAGGTATAAGCTAAGGTTATGTTCCTCAAACGCAAGTAAGAAGCATCTTCCAGATATCTGGTTGATTGATAACTTTGGTTATTCAGACTTTGTTTAGGGATATTGGTAATATCACCGGGTTTAGTCCACTGATTGTAGAGGAGTTTCTTATCAAGGTTCTGGTCTATCATTGAACCATCGCTTTGAGTAAAGAAATTAATATGATTATAGATATAATTACCACCCGAGAAGTAGAAATCACCACTAAGTTCAATTCCTTTATAAGCCAATTTGGCTCCAAAAGAACCAAAGTATTTAGGATCCGGAGTTTTATCGTCAAGGATTACTGCGTCGTCAGAGTTATATACATTGGTTATTTTACCGTCTTTGGTATAATAGAGAGCATCACCATTAGCCGGATTTACTCCTGCCCAACGTACCATTTTGTATACATTGATAGGATGTCCTTCACTTACAAGGCTGTTCCAGCCGATTGTAATATCGTTTCCTTCATATAATTTCAGAACCTTGTTCTTGTTCTGTGAAATCATACCGTTGAGGCTGAAGGTCCAGTCATTTGTTCTGATAACGTCTCCACTGATAGCTAACTCATATCCCTTATTTTCCATTTCTCCTACATTATCGATACGGCTGGAGAAACCTGAAGTCATAGAAAGACGGGTTGCCAAAAGCAAATCTGTTGTTTTACGTTTGTAAAGGTCAAAAGTCACACTCAGGCGTGAGTCAAAGAAAGAAGCATCCAAGCCGACTGAGGTCTGCATACTCTTCTCCCATGACAAATTGGGATTCGGCAATCGGCTTGGATAAGCTGTCGATTCGCTGTTATAACTACCATAACCGTATACACCTTGAGCTGCGTAATCACCGATATTGTTATTACCCGATGTACCTACACTACCACGGATTTTTAAGCGTGTTAACCACTCAATATTTTCCAGGAATCTTTCTCTTTCCATATTCCATCCCAGACCGACTGCCCAGAAAGTACCGAACTGGTTGTCTGCACCAAAACGAGAAGAACCGTCACGGCGTAAAGCTACATCTAAAATATACTTATCGTCATAGGTATATCCGGCAGAACCCAGATAAGACAACATTTTCCATTCAGTAGTTGTACCTAACACGTCTTTATTAGTTGAACCAATGCTGATAGCATCCAGCTTTCCGGTAGCAAATCCTTCTACCATGGCATTAATTCTTCTGTATTTACTTGCCTGTGCTTCCATACCGACTACAGCTTTCACTGCATGTACAGAGTTGAATGTTTTTTCGTAAGTCAACATGTTAGTCCATAACCAAGTTGCTCTTTGAGTAAAGTTGTCATTTCTATAACCTTTAGGACCATCAGGGCTCAATATGTTACTTAATTGAGATTCCGGTTTATTATATTGGTACTGGATTGCTTGATTGAAGTCAACACCGGCTACAGTTACATACTTAATTTCATCCCAGATTTTCCACTCCAGATTGAACGCTCCTACAATTTTCAAACGATTGATGTATGAAGGATTGTTATCGATATTTTCGAAGATATTTAATGGTACTCCTCCTACTGTAATATCTGTATTATAAGAACCATCTTCATTGAAAGGTGCATCATAAGGGTTAGCACTATATACATAGTTGAAAGGATTTAAAGCATTACGGTCAGTTCTTAACAATCCTTCTTTAGAAATGCCGGCAGAAGTTGCTACTCCCACTTTTAGGCGATCACTTACAGTATGTTCTACATTGATACGGGCTGTTTCTCTTGTAAGGTATGATCCCGGAACAATGGCATCTTGATCATAATACTGTCCGGAAATATAAAATTTAGTCTTTTCACTACCTCCTGACATGTTCAATTCATACAATTGAGTTGCGCCGGTACGGAATATTTCATCTGCCCAGTTTGTACTTGGGTGAGCAGCAATTTCCTCGTCTGTCATTGCACCACCATTGGCACCGCCTGTAGCGCCATATCCGCTTCCTAACTGTCTTTCATAAGTTAGTTTCTCCTGTGCATTCATCATTTCAAACTTGTCAGTGGTCTTAGTTGAAATTCCGTATTGTGCCCGAATACTAAAGGTCGTTTTTCCGCTTTTTCCTTTCTTGGTGGTAACAAGAATAACACCATTAGAGCCTCTTGATCCATATATAGCTGTTGCAGAGGCGTCTTTTAGGATAGACATGTACTCGATATCATTTGCATTTATAGATGCAAAATCCGTAGAAGACATAGGTACACCATCTATTACATATAATGGATCTGATCCGGCAGAAATGGAACTTGTTCCACGTATTTTGATATTTGCTCCTGCTCCCGGACGTCCTGTAGCGGCGGTAACTTGAACACCTGCAGATTTACCTTGCAATGCTTGGTCAAAACTGGTTACTGGCACTTTGGTTAGCTGTTCTGCTTTTACGATATCAACAGATCCTGTCAGCGAACTTTTTTTAGCCGAACCATAAGCAACTACTACCACTTCGTCAACCATCTGCGAATCAGACTTAAGTACAACTCTCAGATTCGGTTTAATAGCCACCTCTTGCGTCTGCATTCCGATATAAG
>NZ_JAASHC010000041.1:0-50121 GCF_019734355.1 Bacteroides sp. K03 | reverse complement strand
GAAATACTTTACTTGCCATATGAATTTTTATAATGTTAAAACGGTGTAAAGTAAATCTGTATTAAGTCAATCTTATAAAACATGAGCTACAAGTGAATGCATACCATTCTACTTGTAGCTCATATTTATAATGCAAGTTATAAAATTCAGCTGCCTATAAGGCAAGCCATTTCAGTTACCACTTCAAATCCGGGAAATAACTCGTCAGGCAATTCCTCAAAATACTCAATGTAATGGGTTTCACCAATACCTCTGTTGCTCCACATTTCATTGCATTTTCTTTATCGGAACTGAATGCATATGCAGTCTGCATTATGATAGGTATTTTCTGATCCTCTTTACGAATAATCACTGTTGCGTCCAAACCAGTCATTATCGGCATTTTAATATCCATAAGTATCGCTGCAGCTTTGCCACGATTCTCATTGAACAACTTCACTATTTCCTCTCCGTTCTTAGCCCACAGGATATCACATTTTTTTCCTATGATAGCCTTTATCAATTTGAAATTACTGTCATCGTCTTCCGCCACCAGTATTAGCGGACGGAAGTCTGTTGTTGATTCATTTTCCATTATAATGATTGTTATATTCGCGTGTACATATTTAAGTATATCGTATTATATCATACGCATTCAGCGCGCAAGTTATAAAAAAAAATAATATAAATGATTATCTTTGCCAAAAAAGCGAAGATAAGCTGCACCTTGGCATAAAAAATGAACTCGTTCATTTTATTCTACTCCCGGTTTGCATTATCTTTGCACCTCATTTTAACGAACATATATGATTTCAGTAGACGGAGTTGCCGTAGAATTCGGCGGAACCACCTTATTTAGTGATATTTCTTTTGTAATTAACGAAAAAGACCGTATTGCCCTGATGGGTAAAAACGGAGCAGGTAAAAGCACACTGCTTAAAATATTGGCAGGAGCCCGCCAGCCGACCCGAGGGAATATTTCGGCTCCCAAAGAGTGTGTTATTGCTTATCTTCCACAGCATTTAATGACCGAAGACGGACGTACCGTATTTGAGGAAACAGCACAGGCGTTCGCTCATCTGCATGAAATGGAGGCCGAAATAGAACAATTAAATAAAGAACTGGAGACCCGCACCGATTATGAAAGTGACAGTTATATGGAACTGATTGAAAAGGTTTCGTCACTGAGTGAAAAGTTCTATTCGATTGATGCAACCAACTATGAAGAGGATGTAGAAAAAGCATTATTAGGACTCGGTTTCGTGCGTGAGGACTTCCATCGGCAAACAAGTGACTTCAGCGGTGGCTGGCGTATGCGCATCGAACTGGCAAAACTGTTACTGAAAAAGCCGGACGTATTGCTACTGGACGAGCCGACCAACCACCTGGATATTGAGTCTATACAATGGCTGGAAGATTTCCTCATCAACAATGGTAAAGCGGTAATCGTAATCAGCCATGACCGTAAATTCGTTGACAATATCACCACCCGTACCATCGAGGTGACGATGGGACGCATCTACGACTATAAAGTTAACTACTCCCAATATCTGCAATTACGCGCAGAACGTCGTGTGCAGCAGCAAAAACAGTATGACGAACAACAGAAATTCATTGCCGAAACCACCGAATTCATAGAACGGTTCAAAGGAACATACTCCAAAACCCTGCAAGTACAAAGCCGTGTAAAGATGCTCGAGAAACTGGTATTGCTGGAAGTGGACGAAGAAGATACATCGGCTTTACGCCTGAAGTTTCCGCCTTCTCCCCGTTCGGGTAGTTATCCGGTAATTATGGACAATGTAGGTAAAACCTATGGCGAACATACAGTATTCAAAAATGCTTCACTCACTATAGAACGCGGAGATAAGGTAGCATTTGTCGGAAAAAACGGTGAAGGTAAATCCACATTAGTGAAATGTATCATGAAAGAAATCGAACATGAGGGTACATTGACTCTGGGACACAACGTACAGATAGGATACTTCGCACAAAACCAGGCCTCACTGTTAGACGAGAACCTAACCGTATTCCAGACCATCGACGATGTGGCTAAAGGAGAAATCCGTAATAAGATACGCGACCTGTTAGGAGCTTTCATGTTTGGCGGACCGGAAGAATCAATGAAGAAGGTGAAAGTACTATCGGGAGGCGAGCGTACACGTTTAGCTATGATTAAGCTATTACTCGAACCGGTAAACCTGCTGATTCTGGATGAGCCTACCAATCATCTTGACCTCAAAACAAAGGATATCCTGAAACAGGCTTTAATTGATTTTGACGGTACGTTGATTGTCGTTTCACATGACCGTGACTTCCTGGACGGACTGGTAACAAAAGTATACGAATTCGGCAATAAGAAAGTAAAAGAACACTTGTGCGGTATCTACGAATTTCTTGAAAAGAAAAAGATGGACTCTCTGCAGGAGTTAGAAAAGAAATAGTGGTACTTCCCGCACGGGGAGGTACGCCAAGCGATGGGTATATTTTGAAACGCGGATTAACGCGAATTTGCGCAAATTAAAAGACTGTTATTCTATCTCGTCTTTCTTTGTGCAAATCCGCGTTAATCTGCGTTTTATTGAATAATAATACTCTATGGAACTCTGTGAGCCTCTGTGGTGAAATCCCTCCAAATTATCTTTTTAATATTTTAAGTACTATAATTTGCTATTCGATAAGGTAAATCCTATCTTTGCCAGCCAATTAAAGTTTTAAATTTGAAGAACAAAAGGTACATATTCTATATTCTATTTGTCATCAGCATCATTATGCTGGCAGTACCCCTTGTTCCCCATCATCACCATGCCAATGGGATGATTTGCATGAAACATGATGTAACACCCGAAGAACAATGCCCTGTACACAATCACCACCGGGAAAATGACTCCTGCTGCAGTAACGAATGTCTGGCGCGTTTTTCATCTCCTGCACCCAGTGCGCAGGTAGATTTGGGACCACAACATATGTTTGTTGCAATCTTATTCACCGACTTTATAATTGAAAATCTACTCCGACCTCAGGAAAAACAATTCACTAACGAATATGTCTACCGAGAGTCTTTACACGGCACGAATATCACTCGTGCCTTCGGACTTCGTGCCCCTCCATCTACATTCGTCTAACCGAACAATGTAGCTATTACATTGTTTGCAAGACTGTTGCACCCGCAAACCTCTACTTTTGCAGGGTGAATTGTGACGAATTTACAAAAACGAAATCATTAAGAATGTATTTTATATAATCATGAAGAAACTTATCTTTATGGGAGTTCTGGGATTGTTTATTCTGGGCTCCTGCAACAACAAACCGGGAAATAATCCCGAGGAACACAATCATGGTACCGAGGCTCACAACCATGACCACGAAGGACACGATCACGAAAATGAAGGACACAGCGCCACCAAAGAGTGCGAGGGACATGACCACGGTAGCGAGGCTTCCGAAAGCGAACATAGTGATGAAATCATTCTGCCCAAAGCTAAGGCAGAAGCTGCCGGAGTGAAGGTGAGCACTATTGAACCGGGGACTTTTGAACAAGTAATAAAGACCAGCGGACAAGTACTTGCCGCACAGGGAGACGAAAGCGTAGCTGTAGCTACGGTAGCCGGTGTTGTCAGCTTTCACGGTAAAGTTACCGAGGGCATGAGTGTAGGGAAAGGCAGTACCCTGCTGACCATCTCATCCAGTAATATAGCAGATGGTGACCCGGTGCAACGTGCCCGTATTGCCTATGAAATCTCAAAGAAAGAATACGAACGTATGAAAGCGTTGGTTAAAAACAAAATCGTATCCGACAAAGATTTCGCACAAGCCGAACAAAATTACGAGAATGCCCGTATCAGCTACGAAGCACTCGCCAAAGGAAATACCAAAGGCGGACAGGCCATATCTTCTCCTATCGGCGGATATGTGAAAAATATCTTAGTCAAAGAGGGAGATTATGTTACCATCGGACAACCGTTGGTCAGCGTAACACAAAACCGTCGTCTTTTCCTGCGCGCAGAAGTTTCAGAGAAATACTACCCATATCTGCGCACTATTGGTTCGGCTAACTTCAAAACGCCGTATGATAATAAGGTGTATGCACTAAAAGAATTAAGCGGACGCCTCCTTTCGTTTGGCAAGTCTGCCGGAGATAATTCATTCTATGTTCCGGTAACATTTGAGTTTGACAACAAAGGAGATATTATTCCCGGTTCGTTTGTAGAGGTATATCTACTGTCAACCCCAATGGAAAACGTTATCTCGCTCCCCCGCACTGCACTGACAGAGGAACAAGGATTATTCTTTGTCTATTTGCAACTGGATGAAGAAGGGTATAAAAAGCAGGAAGTGACCTTAGGTGCAGATAATGGGCAAAGCGTACAGATACTTACAGGCGTCAAAGCCGGCGATCCTGTTGTTGTCAGCGGTGCCTACCAGGTGAAACTGGCTTCGGCAAGTAATGCGATACCGGCACATAGTCATGAACACTAAAAGGATTTACGATTGGACGATTTACAATTTACGATTGAAATTACTTTGATTTACAATCTCTTTCATCAATCGTAAATTGTAAATCGTCTAATCGTAAATAATTGTAATTTTAATCGTAAATTGTAAATTGTCTAATTGTAAATCATTGTAAATCGTCTAATCGTAAATAATTTCATGTTAAATAAAATTATACATTTCTCTCTTCAGAACCGCATCCTGGTACTCGTAGCCTCGGTGTTGTTGCTGATTGGCGGTACGTATACCGCAATGCATACAGAAGTGGACGTATTTCCCGACCTCAACGCGCCAACAGTGGTCATCATGACTGAGGCCAATGGTATGGCAGCCGAAGAAGTGGAACAGCTCGTCACCTTTCCCGTAGAAACTTCTGTGAATGGTGCAACAGGTGTGCGCCGCGTACGCTCTTCTTCTACAAATGGATTTTCTGTAGTTTGGGTAGAATTTGACTGGGGAACAGATATTTATCTGGCCCGGCAGATTGTAAGTGAAAAACTGGCAGTAGTCAATGAGTCACTGCCCGCTAATGTGGGCAAACCAACACTTGGCCCACAGTCTTCCATATTGGGTGAGATGCTGATTATCGGCCTTACCGCAGATTCAACATCTATGCTCGACCTGCGTACTATCGCCGACTGGACAATTCGTCCGCGTCTGCTTTCAACAGGAGGTGTGGCACAAGTAGCCGTTTTGGGTGGCGATTTGAAAGAGTATCAAATACAACTCGACCCGGAACGGATGCGTCACTATGGGGTATCTATGGGTGAAGTAATGAACACCACCCGGGATATGAATCTCAACGCCAACGGTGGAGTACTTTATGAATATGGAAACGAATATATAGTACGCGGAGTACTCTCTACAGATAAAGCAGATCAGCTGGGAAAAGCTGTAGTGAAGAGTATAAACACCGTACCTGTACTATTGGAAGATATAGCAGATGTAACTATCGGACCGAAAGCTCCGAAGTTGGGCACAGCCTCGGAACGGGGAAAACTTGCTGTATTGCTGACAGTTACCAAACAACCTTCTACCAGTACACTGGAACTGACGGATAAACTGGAAGCTTCTTTAAAGGATTTACAGAAGAACCTACCTGCGGATGTGAAGGTTTCTACCGATATTTTCCGTCAAAGCCGTTTTATCGAAAGTTCTATCGGAAACGTGAAGAAGTCTTTGCTGGAAGGAGGTATCTTTGTTGTGATCGTGCTCTTCCTGTTCCTGGCAAATGTACGAACCACAATTATTTCACTGGTAACACTGCCAATTTCACTGATTGTTTCCATCCTCACTCTTCATTATATGGGGATGACTATTAATACAATGAGTCTTGGCGGTATGGCAATTGCCATCGGTTCACTGGTGGACGATGCTATTGTAGATGTGGAAAACGTATATAAACGACTCCGTGAGAACCGGATGAAACCGGAAGCTGAACGTCTCCCGGTACTCGACGTGGTATTCAATGCCTCTAAAGAGGTGCGTATGCCCATTCTGAACTCTACACTGATCATTGTAGTGAGTTTCGTACCCCTCTTCTTCCTTACAGGTATGGAAGGACGTATGTTAGTACCGCTGGGCGTTGCTTTTATTGTGGCACTGTTCGCTTCTACAATAGTGGCTTTAACACTTACTCCGGTACTATGCTCTTATCTGTTGGGTAGAAACAAGAGTGACAAAATCCCCAAAGAAGCATTCGTAGCACGCTGGTTGAAAGGTGTTTATGAAAAAGCATTGAGATGGGTACTTAATCACAAGCGAATCACGTTGGGAAGTACCATTGCTCTGTTTATTGTTGCTTTGGGATGTTTCTTTACGTTAGGACGCTCCTTCCTACCGCCTTTCAACGAAGGTTCGTTTACCATCAATATATCTTCGCTGCCGGGTATCTCTCTGGAAGAGAGTAACAAAATGGGGCACCGTGCGGAAATGTTGCTATTAACTATTCCTGAAATACAGACCGTGGCCCGCAAAACCGGACGTGCCGAACTGGATGAACATGCCCTGGGAGTGAATACCTCGGAGATAGAAGCACCATTTGAACTGAAAGACCGTTCGCGCAATGAGCTCATTGCAGATGTACGTGAGAAACTGGGTACAATCACCGGAGCAAATATCGAGATCGGCCAGCCTATCAGCCACCGTATCGACGCTATGCTATCCGGAACAAAAGCCAATATCGCTATTAAGCTTTTCGGAGATGACTTAAACAAAATGTTCTCTTTGGGTAATGAAATAAAAGGGGCTATTGAAGGTATTCCCGGTATTGCCGACCTGAATGTGGAACAACAGATTGAACGCCCACAGCTAAAAATCACTCCGAAACGTGAAATGCTTGCCAAATATGGTATCACCCTGCCGGAATTCTCAGAATATATCAATGTAGCATTGGCAGGTGAAGTCATTTCACAGGTTTATGAAAAAGGCAAGGCATTCGATCTCATTGTTAAAGTGAAAGATAACTTCCGTGATGAAGCCGAGAAGATACGTAACCTGATGGTAGATACATCGGACGGAAAGAAGGTACCCCTAAGTTACGTAGCTGATGTTGTTTCGGCTATGGGTCCCAATACCATTAACCGTGAAAACGTGAAACGTAAGATTGTGATTTCTGCAAACGTAGCCGACCGCGACCTTCGCAGCGTAGTAAATGATATACAGAAAAAGATAGATACCTCCGTAAAGCTCCCGGAAGGGTACCATATTGAATATGGAGGGCAATTTGAAAGCGAACAGGCAGCAAGCCGCACGCTGGCCTTGACTTCCTTCATGAGTATCGTTATAATCTTCTTACTGCTGTACCATGAGTTCCGGAGTGTAAAAGAGTCCGGAGTGATTCTGCTGAACTTGCCGTTGGCGCTGATTGGTGGCGTATTTGCGCTACTCATCACCACAGGTGAAGTCAGTATCCCGGCCATCATCGGATTTATCTCTCTGTTTGGTATCGCTACACGTAATGGTATGCTACTTATCAGCCATTACAATCACCTGCAACAGGAAGAGGGTATGGGAGTATACGACAGTGTAATTCATGGTTCACTGGACCGGTTGAATCCTATTTTGATGACAGCACTCTCCAGTGCTCTGGCGCTGATACCACTGGCCCTGAGTGGTGATCTGCCGGGTAACGAGATACAAAGTCCAATGGCAAAAGTAATCCTCGGAGGTCTTTTAACATCGACTTTCCTGAACGGATTTATCATTCCCATTGTATACCTGATGATGCATCACCGCTCCCCACAGAAGGAGGAGATATGCCAAACGATAGATGATGGGAATATCCCTAATGAAACGAATGAATAATAGAATGAAATGAAAAGAATAACGATATTTACTGCCGCACTCCTTGCCATTGCAGGAGTGCAGGCACAAAGTAACATAGAACAGGTGCTTCGGAATATCGAAGCTAACAATAAGGAGTTGCAGGCAAACGCCCAGCTTATCTCTTCACAGAAGCTGGAAGCAAAGACTGATAATAACCTTGCAGATCCCAGTCTCTCTTATGCTCACCTTTGGGGCGCAAAAGACAAAAATGAGACAATCGGAGAGCTTGTCGTTTCTCAAAGCTTCGACTTTCCCAGTCTCTACGCCAGCCGTGCAAGATTGAACCGCCTGAAAACAAGCTCTTTCGACGGACAGGCAAGTATCTTCCGGCAAGGTATCCTGCTACAGGCCAAAGAAGTATGTCTGGACATTATCATGCTTCGCCAGCAAAAGCAGATCTTACAAGAACGTTTACGCAATGCGGAAGAGCTTTCGGCAATGTACAAGAAACGCCTGCAAACAGGCGATGCCAACATTATTGAAACAAACAAGATCAACCTGGAACTGCTAAATGTCAAAACAGAGGCTTCGCTAAATGAAACAGCCTTGCGCAATAAGCTTCAGGAACTGAATACCCTGAATGGAAATATTCCTGTAGTATTTGAAGGGAATACATATCCGGCGGTTATCTTCCCTTCGGACTATCAGATGCTTAAAGCGGAAGTACTCGCTGCAGATCCAACCCTGCAGACACTTGCCAGTGAGAGTGCAGCTGCCCGTAAGCAAATTGGTGTCAACAAACAAGGCTGGTTGCCGAAACTGGAACTGGGATACCGCCGGAATACCGAATCGGGTACTCCCTTCAATGGCGTAGTAGTAGGGTTTTCTTTTCCGATCTTTGAAAACAAAAGCAAAGTAAAGATAGCAAAAGCACAAGCCATGAATACAGATTTCCTGAAAGAAAGTGCCATATTGCAGGCAGAATCACAAGTAGCACAACTTTATCAGGAGGCACAAACTTTGCGCAGTTCAATGGACGAGTACGAAAAAACCTTCCAGGCGCAGCAAGATCTCGAAATGCTGAAACAAGCACTGACCGGTGGGCAGATCAGCATGATTGAGTACTTTGTAGAAGTCTCGGTAGTATATCAAAGCAAACAAAATTATCTGCAACTGGAAAACCAGTATCAGAAGGCAATGGCAAAGATATATAAGAACCAATTATAGAACCGATTTCACTTCTGCCAGACATTGTTTGAAGCTTTTTGTTGACAAAGACAAGAGAATACATTATATTTGCAGCAAACATAAAATACTGATTATGAAACCTAAACATTTCTATCAGACAGCTTTGTGCTGCATCCTTACTCTGCTGAGCGCATGTAAGGACGACAACGACAGTCCGCTCCGCTTTTATAACGACACATACGAAGTCCCTATGGGAGGTATACGCTACCTGGGGTTGGAAAGCGGAAACGGTGATTATTCATTAGAAGTAAAAGATCAACGTCTTGTCAGTGCACAAGTGGAACAGGGATGGTCGACTCCGGGTGGTAGTGCCATCTATGTCCGGGGAATCCTTACGGGAAAAACAACCTTGAAAGTCACAGACTATGCAACGTTGGAAAGTTGTCTTTTGACAATTAAAGTAGTGGATAATTACGAAACAATGCGGCTATCCCGTGGATATGGATCTGCACTGTCTGAGAATGGAACGGCGGACATGCTGCCCGGCATTTCGGATATATTTCTTATCAATAATCGTGCACGGGATGCATATTTCTTCAGACAGGGACCTCAAACAGCCTTTTCATCCGGGTTGGTACTGGTAGCAAAAGGAAATTATGTACTCGAACCGGGAATGGACGACCAGGCCAATATGACACTCACCTTTACAGAGAGTGTGGAGCACGCAGAAGCCCTGACCGGTTCACATAAGTTCATCCTTCACGGCAATCCGTATATACTCCACCGGTTGGACAAGAACCTGAATCTGAATTGGGATACTCCACCGACAGGAGATACGCGGACATCGCCCGAGCCTCCTCCTTCTTACATTCTGGAAGAAGAAGGAACAGGAAAGCAGTTGAGCTTTTCATTCACCGGACTGGAAATGCCGGAAGGAATATTGCCTTAACCGGGAAGAAAACAGCCGGCTCCGATGTCTGGTGTCATCACAAGATACGTATCTCTTCGGGCAAATATCCGCTGCGAATACGCCACTCCTGCGGATAAAGATTATTGGCACGATTGCCTATATTCTTCACAAAACCGAGGGGAACCGATCTATAAGTAAGCAATACATAACCACGAGGGGCCGTCTCTGATAAAGAGATGGCCTCTTTGCGTAAAAAAGCAATAGCTTGTTCGTAACTGATTTCTTCTGTAGAGAAAATACCCGGTTGCAATGCCCGGCTCATAGCAAGTGCATGATCGGGAATAAGATCTTTCCCTTTCACTTCTCCCACTGTGATACCCGCTTGTACTATGCGGAGAAACTGCTGTAAAGTGGCAAGTTCACCGATGTATTCTTTAGGAAATGCAGTAATCGTGTTTCCATTTACTGACAGTTCATACGCTTCAGGAACTGCAAGCCAGCTTTTTGCTGTCGCTAATTGTTCTTTACCAATCGGTGCAGGAGCTGCTTTACCTCGCATAGCAGACACTTTTTTACGGATAGCCTTTCCATTGCCGGCTTCATAAGCAAATACCTCCGAACCTGCAGCACCGTACATTTCTTTCTCTCTTTCCGGTTTCCGAAGTGCGGCAAGAAAGAACCCCTCTCCTCTCGTTTTATGAGGCAAAAAACGGTAGACCGGAAAGTCTGTTCCTGTTAGCAGGTCTCCTGTGATGTCCCACTCCGAAGAAATATCCAACGGAAGTACTTCAGCTCCGAATTCATCACAAATCCACTGCACATTTTCTTCGTCCTCCTTCGTGTTATAAGTACAAGTACTGTATATAAGTATCCCACCCGGTTTAAGACATTGCCAGATATCAGCAATAATACGGCGTTGACGTTGCCAGCATATTTCAACGTTATCCGAGTTCCACTCTTCAATTGCGCGAGGATCTTTGCGGAACATACCTTCGCCGGAACAGGGTACATCGGTGAGTATTACATCAAAAAAACTTCCAAGATGTGAGAAATCTGCCGGATCATTGTTCGTCACTACAACCCCGGGATACCCCCACTTTGTCAGATTCTCTGCAAGTATCTGCGAACGATTGCGGATCACTTCATTTGCAACCAACAGACTTCCTGCCGGCAAAAGGCTACAGGCATGAGTAGACTTCCCGCCGGGAGCAGCGCAAAGATCAAGCATCACAACAGGGTCTTCGGATAGATATTGTTGCAACACCTGACCAACAAACATAGACGAGGCTTCCTGCACATAGTAACAACCGGCATGAAAAAGAGGATCAAAAGTAAACGTCAGACGCTGATCGAGATAATACCCCTCTTTGCACCAGGGAACTTGTTTTAGTTGAGAGTTGAGAGTTGGAAGTTGAAAATTAACTGCGCTATCAGGCTGCATAGTAACTTTCAACTTTCCACTTTCAATTTTCAATTGATTAAGCCGGATACTGACAGGAGGTTCCTGCTCCAGGGCGGCAGATAACTTTTCATATTCTTCGTTGCCCAACAAGGTACGGGTATAGTCAATAAAAGAGGCTGGCAAATTCATTGGATTTCCTTTTTATATGTATTAAAACCGATTGGATTACGGGGTTTACTCGCATCTTTCTCTTTGGTCTGTAACTCCGCAAGAGTCCGATTTATCAATTCTATCTGCATACGCGTATCATCATTTATATCATTATAATCGGCAACTCCATCCATTTTCTTCTGTTAATTCCTGCAAATATCAAAAATATTTTGTCTCTTTGCAACTTTCCGGCAGGTTAACTACGTCTAATAACCAAAGAAACAAAAAAAATTACAAGATATGAAAAGAATTTTAATTGCTCTAATGGTGGCAACTCTCTACTGCTCCATGTCATTTGCACAAAAGCAGAAAACCGTCTACAAAGATAGTACCGGACAGGTAACAATTACAGTTAGCAAAACCAATGATGATTCGGTCTATACCCCCAAATACAAAGATACAGCAGAGGATGGAGTAACCGTAGAAAGCGAATCAACTGATTCCTATGACAGTACATACAGTTATACTGGCTTTAATGATGAAGACTTCTCTTTAATCAAAGACTTTAGCGGCATGGCTTCCAAAGGCATTGCTCTTGCATTCTTCATCTTGATATTAGTTTTCGGTTTCCCTATTTTTGTTATCTTCATTGCGTTTTACTTCCGCTACAAAAACCGGCGTGAACGTTACAAACTGGTAGAAAAAGCCATTGCTGCCGGACAGCCCATTCCGGAAGGTATTCTTAAAGAGAGCCTGAATACAGACACACGTTCCAAAGGAATTAAAAACATGTGCCTCGGCGCCGGATTGTTCATCTTCCTTTGGGCTATAACAGACAGCTTTGCTCTGGGGTGTATAGGCCTACTGATAATGTTCACCGGCCTCGGACAATGGTTGGTTGCCCGTAATCAACATCCTACTGACGAGCAAAAATGAGTCAGATCAACGACATATCGTTAGTCGCACAGGTCGTGGTGTTTAAAAACGCCAAGGCCTTCAACCAGTTGGTGCAGAAGTATCAATCGCCTATCCGGCGCTTCTTCCTCAACCTGACGTGCGGCGACAGCGATTTGAGCGACGATCTGGCACAAGATACATTTATCAAAGCATATACAAGTATAGCAACCTTTAAAAATCTTTCAAATTTCTCAACATGGCTTTATCGTATTGCTTATAATGTATTTTATGATTATATTCGCAGTCGGAAGGAAACAACCGAACTGGACTCCAGAGAGGTAGATGCTACCAATTGTGTTGAACAGGAAAACGTAGGACAACGCATGGACATTTACCAATCACTTGAAAAGCTAAAAGAAGTGGAACGAACCTGTATCACTTTGTTCTATATGGAAGATGTAAGTATAGACAAAATTGCGGGAATTGTGGGTATACCGGCAGGAACAGTAAAAAGTCACCTGTCGCGTGGTAAAGAGAAATTGGCTATGTATTTAAAACAAAATGGTTATGATGGAAACAGATGATAAACTAATACGGGAATTCTTTGCAAAACAAAAACAAGAAATACCCGATAATGGCTTTAGTCGCCGTGTAATGCACCATCTGCCCTACCGCACAGGACTATTGGTGAAAATATGGAGTGTATTTATTACGTTTGTGGCTGTGGTGCTGTTCTTTGCTTTCGACGGACTTCAGGCAGTAGTAGGTACTGCACGTGATATATTTGTATCGATGGTACAAAGCGGAGCCGCAACTGGCATTGATCTCAAATCGCTGATTATCGCTGCAGTGGTACTCATGTTTCTGGGAGTACGCAAGGCATGGTCGATGGCATAAGAAAAGCAGAGTAAAAAGTAAACTTTTTACTCTGTAATATAGTATATTGGTAAACGTATAACAATCACACATTCAATTTAATATGGAATAAAAGAGGGAAGTCTTTACTTTCCTCTTTTATGCTTATACAAAGCAAAGGAATTTCAATCAACAGGCTCCATATGCCCTGTGAAGGGGGTATATAGGTCTCGTTTGAAATCGGCATATCAACAATATCCCGGTAGCAAACAGTCCGCTTGATAGCAGCAAACTTTTTTTCATCAGTAAATAATATTCTATCTCTTAGTCTGGTGAAACGGAACATCAAATGATAGGAGAACAGTTTTCATTTTGTTAAAGTATGATAAATTTGCTCTTAACAGAAAAGAGCTCCGAACAGAGAAGTTGTATCTTTGTTTCCTTAGTAAACTAAATAAAGACTGCAAGTTTTGAGACTACATATATTTTTTATTTTGTTGTTTTTGACAATAAGCAACATAAAAGCAGATGAAATAGATAGCTCATGGGTACAGCGACAAGACACTACCGAATTACCCAGTGACCAGATGGTACTCAATTTCCTCCGGGAATCGGGTATTCCTATTACGCATGGTAATAAAGTAAAGTTACTCAAAAGCGGACGCGAGAAATTTGAGGATCTCTTTGAAGCTATTCGCGGCGCTAAACACCATATACACCTGGAATACTTTAACTTCCGGAATGATTCCATTGCCAACGCTCTTTTTGACCTCTTGGCCGAAAAAGTAAAGGAGGGAGTGGAGGTACGCGCCTTATTCGATGCTTTCGGTAACTGGTCTAATAATAAGCCGCTAAAGAAGCGTCATCTCAAAGCAATCCGTGAACGAGGTATCGAAATAGTCAAGTTCGATCCATTTAAGTTTCCCTATATCAATCACGCAGCACATCGGGATCATCGGAAAATAGTTGTTATCGATGGGAAAATAGGTTACACCGGAGGAATGAATATAGCAGATTATTACATCAACGGACTCCCCAAAATTGGTACATGGCGTGATATGCACATCCGTATTGAAGGCCCGGCAGTAGACATTCTGCAAGAAATCTTCCTCACAATATGGAACAAAACAGCCAAGCAAGATATCACAGGAGAGGCTTATTTCCCTGAACTTCCGGCTCCGGCAGATAGTATTGATGGAATTACCGTTGCTATCGTCGACCGTACACCGAAAAAGAATACCCGCATGCTCAGCCATACTTATGCCATGTCTATCTATGCGGCAAAAGAAAATGTACGAATAGTGAATCCTTACTTCGTACCCACCTCTTCGATCCGGAAAGCACTAAACTACGCACTTGAGAAAGGTACAAAGGTAGAGATTATGATCTCCTCTAAGGCAGATATACCTTTCACGCCGGATGCTTCGCTCTATAAAGTACATAAGCTAATGAAACGTGGCGCGGATATATATCTGTACAATGGCGGATTTCATCACTCGAAAATCATGATGGTGGACGAGACCTTTTGTACCGTAGGCACTGCCAATCTTAACAGCCGAAGCCTGCGCTACGACTATGAAACAAATGCTTTTATCTTTGACAAAGAGTTTACAGCACAACTTGACAGTGTATTTGAGGCTGATACCCAACATTGTACAAAGCTCACACCTGAAATATGGAAAAAGCGTTCACCGTGGAAGAAGTTTGTCGGATGGTTTGCCAACCTATTCACTCCCTTTTTATAATCTGCATAGATTCTAACTACTTACTACTGGATTCTAACTACTTTTTTTCTACCTTTGCAGTATGAAACAGTATTTAGATTTACTCAACCGTGTACTTACCGAGGGTGCTGAAAAGAGTGACCGCACCGGTACTGGTACAATCAGTGTTTTCGGACATCAGATGCGCTTCAATCTCGACGAGGGATTCCCTTGCCTGACGACAAAGAAATTGCACCTGAAATCTATTATATATGAGCTATTATGGTTCTTGCAGGGAGATACGAATGTAAAATATCTGCAAGATAACGGGGTTCGTATCTGGAATGAATGGGCCGACGAAAAAGGAGAACTAGGACATATCTATGGCTATCAGTGGCGTTCATGGCCTGACTACAAAGGCGGTTTTATCGATCAGATCAGTGAAGTGGTAGATACAATCAAGCATAATCCTGACTCCCGGCGAATCATCGTAAGTGCCTGGAATGTAGGGGACCTCGATAATATGAACCTGCCTCCATGCCATGCTTTCTTCCAGTTTTACGTAGCCAACGGACGTCTGAGTCTGCAACTCTATCAACGGAGTGCAGATATTTTTCTGGGAGTTCCGTTCAATATCGCCTCTTATGCCCTGTTATTGCAAATGATGGCGCAAGTGACCGGATTGAAAGCCGGAGATTTCGTACATACATTGGGAGATGCGCATATCTACCTGAACCATCTGGAACAGGTAAAGCTGCAATTAACCCGTGAACCACGTCCGCTACCCCAAATGAAGATAAATCCGGATGTAAAAAGTATCTTCGACTTCAAATTTGAAGATTTTGAATTAATAAACTATGATCCGCATCCACATATTGCAGGAAAAGTCTCGGTATAAATCAGTAGCTAGAATTTAGTAGTTGGTAGTTAGAAGCTATGCAGCATGATCGTATTTTTATGATCTGACGACATATTCCATAGATTCCAACTTCTAAATTCTAACTACTAAATTCCAATAAACATTATGAGTAAAATCAGCATTATAGCCGCTGTAGATCGCCATATGGCTATCGGCTTCAAAAATAAACTTTTGTTCTGGTTGCCCAATGACCTCAAACGTTTTAAAGCACTCACCACAGGAAATACAATTATAATGGGGCGAAAAACATTCGAGTCACTTCCTAAAGGTGCACTTCCCAATCGCCGCAATATTGTTCTTTCTTCCAATCCGGCAAATAGCTTTCCCAATGCCGAGGTTTTCACTTCTTTGGAAGCTGCTTTGCAAAATTGCCGCGAAGATGAGCATGTTTACGTCATCGGCGGAGAAACTGTATACCGCCAGGCTATTGTCCTAGCTGACGAACTCTGCTTGACTGAAATAGATGATGAAGCCCTGGAAGCCGATGCTTTCTTCCCTTCAGTAGACCTTACAGTATGGCACGAAAAAAACAGAGAAGTCCATCCTGCGGATGAAAAACATCTCTGCTCCTATGCGTTCGTTGATTACACCAGATAGTTACGGATAGAACGAATCACTCCTGATCGTCTGTGTCCACTATAATTGGCATCTGCCGTTTAATAGCTTCATGGAAAGAGATAAGCGTCTCAGTACGTGCCAACCCCAACGGTTGCAGCTTATCATGAATGACACTCAACAGATGATGATTATTCTTTGCATAAATCTTGATGAACATATCATATTTACCTGTAGTGAAATGACATTCCACCACCTCTGGTATAACTTCCAAAGCTTTTGTCACAGAATCAAATGATTCCGGGTCCTTCAGGTAAATTCCAATGTAAGCACACGTCTCATACCCGATTTTTTCAGGGTCGATGACAAACTCCGAACCCTTCAATATCCCCAGATTAGTCAGCTTCTGTATACGCTGGTGGATAGCTGCACCCGAAACATTACACGCTCGTGCCACTTCCAGAAAAGGAATACGTGCATTATCTGCTATCAGCTTCAGAATCTGCTCATCTAAAGTATCCAATTGATGATGTCCCATTTTAAATCAATTTGTTTTAATACATGAATGTTATTGCAAAGTTAGATAATTTTTTGGCAATAAATACTATGATTTATTACTTTTATTTCTAAATATGGGATAAGTCAGCAATTGTTCGTACCTTTGTAAAAACATAAATATACGCTAAATATGAAACGAAATACTACCCTCATACTATGCCTTTTGATGGTAATAAACATACACGCACAGGGGTTTACAGACTTTTTCAAGGACAAAACATTACGAGTAGATTATATTTTCACCGGTGATGCCAAACACCAATCGATCTATCTGGATGAACTTTCGTACCTGCCTTCATGGGCAGGGCGCAGACATCATCTCTCCGAACTTCCTTTAGAGGGTAACGGCCAAATCACAATGATCGATCTCACCACTCGAAAATGTATCTATAAAACCTCCTTTTCCTCTCTTTTTCAAGAGTGGCTTTCTACAGACGAGGCTCAGAAAACAGCAAAAGGATTTGAAAATACCTTTCTACTTCCTTATCCGCAACACCCGGTAGAGATAGAGATCACACTGCTCAACTCGTCACGAAAAGTAATGGCTCGTTTAAAACATATCGTACACCCCGATGATATACTGATTCATGAACGGGGTATCTCGCATATAACACCACATAAATACCTTCTGAAAAGTGGTAGTGAAGCAGATTGTATCGATGTAGCCATCTTGGCTGAAGGATATACTGAAGACGAAATGGATCTATTCTACAAAGATGCTGAAAAAGCATGCGAAAGTCTTTTCTTTTATGAACCATTCAAATCAATGAAAAACCGGTTCAATATTGTTGCTGTTGCCAGCCCATCAAAAGATAGTGGTGTCAGTGTACCACGAAAAAGCAATTGGAAACAAACTGCATTTAATTCTCATTTTGATACTTTCTATTCCGACCGTTATCTGACTACCAGTCGTGTAAAGTCTATACACAACGCGTTATCAGGTATTCCTTACGAGCATATTATCATCATCGTCAATACCAAAGAATACGGTGGTGGAGGTATCTATAACTCCTACACACTGACTGCTGCTCACCACCCTACCTTCAAACCCGTAGTAGTACACGAATTCGGACATAGTTTCGGAGGTTTAGGTGACGAATATTTTTATGAAGAAGATGTAATGACGGACACCTATCCGCTCAATGTGGAGCCTTGGGAACCGAATATCTCTACCCGTGTAGACTTCTCCTCCAAATGGGAAGATATGCTTCCGGCAGGAATTCCTGTTCCTACTCCTCCGCAAATGAATAAGCAGTACCCGGTAGGTGTTTATGAAGGTGGTGGATATTCAGCAAAAGGTATCTACCGTCCCTCTTTTGATTGCCGCATGCGAACAAATGAATATCCAACATTCTGTCCGGTATGCCAACGCTCTATTCGTAGAATGATTGAATTTTATACTAACAATAAATAAAGTAATAATCAAAAACCAGGTCTTTATGATTAGACTCCAACCTATCAGTACGTCTGACGTACAACATTATCAATTTATGGAGGATCTGCTTATTGCAGCCTTTCCACCAGAAGAATACCGCGAGCTGAAAGATTTGCGCGAATATACCAACCGCATTGGCAATTTCCATAATAATATTATTTTTGATGATGATACCCCTGTGGGGTTTATTACCTACTGGGACTTCGATCATTTTTATTATGTAGAACACTTTGCCATTAACCCGGCATTACGAAATGGTGGCTATGGCAAAAAAGTATTAGATTTCTTATGCAAAAAATTAAACCGTCCCATCGTTCTGGAAGTTGAAATGCCCCTGGAAGAAATGGCACAACGCCGTATTAACTTCTACAAACGACAAGGATTTGTTCTTTGGGAAAAAGAATACCACCAGCCTCCCTATAAAACCGGAGATCCTTTCTTACCGATGTATCTGATGGTACATGGCGATTTACAATGTGAACGGGATTTTGACACAGTAAAGAAGAAAATCCACAAGGAAGTCTATAATGTGAAAATGAATCCCTAAACATTCTCTTCATTTCATTCCAAAGAAAAAAAGGTGCTTAACTAAATAAATAGCTAAGCACCTTTTTCAAATATATTCAATCAACTCTCTATTCGCGGTACTGCGAAGAGTAGTTAATTTTCAAAGCATAAGCTTGACGAAGTGCATTCTTGATATCAGTTACGATACCCATCTTCGTATCCTTATCGATTTTCAGAGATACAGTCATCATTGCCTGATCAGATTCTTTCATACTTGATCTTTCTGCAATAATATAATCCTGAATTTCCGAAACTTCAGCGAAAGCATCATTCAATTGGATACGGCTCTCAGAACCCATCTTCTGACGAAACTCTCTCATTGGCTTTCCTACATACACAAATGTAACCAATGATTTCTTTTCAAGTTTTTCTAATTCTGTTGCTTGCGGAATCTTAAATTCAACCTTCAACGTTACCTCACGCATCGTTGTTACAATCATAAAGAAGAATAACAGCGTAAAGATAAGGTCAGGCAGAGAAGAAGTATTCAACGCAGGCATTTCACGTTTACCTGTTTTATTAAATTTTCCCATTACTTCTTTTCTCCATATTTTTTAGGTTCAGCTTCAGAAATCTTCTGAGGATAAATTTCACGAACAGCTTTCTGCTGATCTTCATTTAACTCTGAATATTTCTTTCCCCACTTTTCCTGAGACAGTTCATCTCTCAGTTCATTGTAAGCAGCAACCAATTCATTTTGTACGTCAATATATGCCTGATATGAAGAAGAACGGTCGTTCTGTAAAGAGACTACATGCTTTTCAGTGACCATCGTCGGACCAAAAAAGTCAACATCCTTTGATGTTTTTTCCGGCAACGACTCATCATTATATTTATTAGCAACAAACTCTTTAGTCTTCGCTCTCAACTGCTGAACATTCATGATTTCACCGTTAACCATCAACTGGTCATACATATTCAGGTAAATCTGTAGAACGTTGCGTTGCTTAACCTTGTCTTCATTCTTCTGCTCCTTATCATTTTCAGGCGGTGGCGGCAAACGTCTTGCCAAACCACGATCCGTATCCATAGAAGTTGTAATCAAGAAGAAGATCAGCAACAAGAAAGCGATATCAGCCGTAGAACTTGAATTTATATCAGGAACTTTTCTTTTTCCTTTTGCCATAGTATTACTATATTTAATTGAGCAAGCTCAATTGGATTATGATAATTTCTTCTTAATGCTACTCAAGATGATAGCAACAACTGTTGCTCCCAAAAGGAAGTAGATTGAATAAAGGAACATATCAGTTAGCTTCAACCAAAAAGGAACATTGTCCGTTCCATCATATCCTGGTATTCTCAAAGTCTCTTCGCTACCCATAGCCCAAGAAACAACCAGTACAAGAACTAAAAGAATAAGACCAATCAATGATTTAATAGCGCTTACCGGATTATCTTTCAACGCTGAACCGAACTGGAATATAGCAGCAATAACAGTTGCAGCTACTGCAAGTCCGAAAAGTGCATACATCAAATACAATAATGCATCTGTATTTGCAGGTTGCCACATTTCCGGATCAACGCCTGCCAATGCAGCTGTTCCCTGAGCATCTCCTCCAAAATAAAAGAGACCTAATACCACCAGGATAAGAGCAAACATTGCGTACAGTACGTAGTACGATAATTTATATGATAACTTACTCATCTCAGATTATTTTTTGTATTTCAAGTTATATTTGATTACCATGTCAAGCAAAGAGATAGAAGAATCTTCCATTTCGCTTGTAAGAGCTTCGATCTTAGAAAGTACATAGTTGTAGAATACCTGAAGAATCAAAGCAACGATCAAACCGAAGATAGTTGTAATCAAAGCAACTTTCATACCACCTGCAACAACCGTCGGAGAGATATCACCTACTTGCTGGATCTTATCAAATGCCTGCACCATACCGATTACAGTACCCAAGAATCCTAATGACGGAGCCATTGCGATAAACAGTGTGATCCAAGAACATCCTTTTTCAAGGTAACCTGCTTGCACACCACCATAAGATACAACTGATTTTTCTACTACATCAATACCTTGATCGATTCTCATCAAACCTTGATAGTAAATAGATGCAATAGGACCTCTGGTGTTACGAGCGATGTCTTTTGCAGCTTCAACATCACCTTTTTCCAAAGCAGCTTCAATAGAAGCCATAAATTTCTTAGTATTGATTTCAGCCAAGCTCAAATAAATGATACGTTCAATACAGAATGCCAAACCGATAACCAATGCAATAGCTACCAAACTCATGAAAGATGCAGTACCTTCAATGAATTTTACTTTAATTTCTTTGTGAATACCACCTTCTTCAACGCCGTCAACAGAAGCATCAGCAGCTGGTTCTACTGCAGCAGGTGCAGCCTGTTCAGTTTGTTCAGCAGCAGGAGCATCTTGAGCCTGAGCAAGTTGAGTTGAGCCAAATGTTAAGACTCCCATCACAGCAACAATTGCGAATAACTTTTTCATTGTGTGTCTAATTTTTAAGATTAATTAATTAAATTATTATTATTGTATTTATTTTAGTTGTTTCCAAATTCCATTTGTTCATCTGCGGAGAGAGCGGGATTCGAACCCGCGATACACTTTTGGCGTATACACGCTTTCCAGGCGTGCCTCTTCAACCACTCGAGCATCTCTCCCTAAACCGGTTTGAGCCTTTTCAGCTACAAATGTATCCTTTTTTTTCTTCTTCTAAAGCATTCTAGCTCTTTTATCTCAAAGAAATACTCCAAATTAATATATTTTAAAACCTTTAGAAGCTTATTTGAGCATTCCAAACACTTTTAAAGCGTTTTCAGATGTGGCTTCAGCAACCCGTTCAGGCATCTTTTCATAAGCCTCTGCAACTTTTATCAAAGTATCTTTTATATAGGCACTTTCATTCCTCTTTCCACGATTCGGAGCGGGAGTCAGGTAAGGTGAATCAGTCTCTAAAACAATACGTGTCAACGGAATACCTTTCAAAACATCTGCCAAGTGAGATTTCTTAAATGTCACGACCCCATTTATTCCCAGCATAAAATCCGGAAATTCCAGTAACCTGGCAGCCTCTTCAGAAGGACCGGTAAAACTATGAAAAATCCCTTTTAACCCACTTTTTTTATAGGGCTCCAATACCTTATATATATAATCGAAAGCTTCTCTACAATGAACCACAATAGGCAAATGATACTCTAAAGCCCATTCTATCTGTTTTTCAAAGACAATAAGTTGCTCTTTCAAAAAAGTTTTATCCCAATAAAGGTCCAAGCCAATTTCACCAATAGCCACATACTCATTAAAAGGAGCTAACTGACGTGCAACAATATCCAATTCTTTTTCATAAGACTCATTAACAGAAGTAGGATGTAATCCCATCATCGGAAAACAAAATCCTTTATAAGTATTACATACCGAAAGTAATGGTCCAATTGTTGTACTGTCTATATTCGGCATAAAAATATGAGTTACACCTGCATCGTGAGCACGCTGCATTACTTGTGGAAGATCGTCGGAGAACTCTTCCAAAAAAAGATGTGAATGAGAATCAACAAGCATAATTAAACTAATCTATTCAGGTTGTTTTTCACCTGTCCGGTAATAATAAATAACTCCATAGTCACGGCATCTGTCTAAACGGAGTTCATTAGGAGATATATTCCGGAACTTTTCTTCTACTTGATTCCAAATATCCAATATCAGTTCATCAGCACGGGTACGCATAGCAGCCAATCCTTCTAAACTACGGTTAGTCAACACTTGTAGTGCTTTCTGCCTTTCATAACTATCAACAAATATATCATAATGAACCTTCACCTTAGCAATAGTAGGATTATAAATAGGCACTCCTCCCTGTGACGTTCTTTTTCTCTCACCTTCAATAATTCGTTTTCCCCATTCAACCATTGCAACCTCAGATGTTAAATCGGGAACATTATAATTATCAACCGGTAAACAATATATTTTTTTGTGGATAGGTTTCACTTCAGAACGAAGTACAGACAAATTCAATACCTGGATAAAATGAGAAATATACAAACGGGCTGTCTTTACATTTGATTGATGCTTTGGACTTTCCTTCACCTGGTTATTATAACATTGAATATAATAGTTATGAGCAACCTCAAATTTTGAAAGAAAATTCCTTGCTTCAGATAAAGTATTCAAAGATATTGCCAGTTCACTTACATTATACACATCACCCTTTCCGACCGCCGATTTCAGCGCTCGTATTCTGGCCTGGTCTGTATTTGGTAAACGTCTGTAAGGCATCGGACAACACTGTTAATTACATTTCTCTGTACATCAAATGTTCCATCAAATTTTTTAATTCTTTTTTTCTTTCTTCAGCCACTGTTACTGCTGCTAAACTTTCCATAGCACGGGTATAATATTCACGCATTTTATTTTTACAGATACCCTTTATGCCAATCTTATCATAAATCCCGGTTACAGCAGCGATCTTTTGTTCCGGAACAAAATCTTCAGCAGTAATCCAAGTATTCAGTTCGGCAAAACAATCCTTATCAGCATGCTCCAAAGCTTTAATCAACATATAAGTTTTCTTATTGCAGAGGATATCTCCCCCTATTTTCTTACCAAAGACAACCGGATCACCATACACATCCAACAAATCATCCTGCAATTGAAAAGCAACACCTAGCTGAACACCAAAATCATAAAGACGTTCGGAATCTTCTCTGGATGCTCCGCCCAATATTGCACCTATTTTCAGACTGGCAGCCAACAACACTGCTGTTTTCAACCGGATCATTTCAATATATTCCTCTTCTTTAACATCGCTACGTTGCTCAAACTCCATATCCATCTGCTGCCCTTCACAAATTTCAAGAGCAGTAAGGCTAAAAAGATCCATCACCTCCTTTAAATATTCCGTTGGACAGGCTGCCATATATTGATAAGCAAGTACCAACATTGCATCCCCCGACAATATGGCAGTATTATCATCCCACACTTTGTGTACGGTAGGTTTACCTCTACGCACATCTGCCCTGTCCATGAGATCATCATGAAGAAGGGTATAGTTATGATAAATTTCAATACCTATGGCCGGATCATAAACCTGCTCCACATTTTCCTTATATAAGTTATAAGCCATCAACATCAATACAGGACGAATGCGTTTTCCGCCCAAAGACAAGACGTATTCTACCGGATCATATAATCCTTTAGGAGAACGGGTAAACTGTAATTCAGAAACATGGGTATTTATTTTATCAAGCAATTGAGGCGCAGTAAACATAGTCATTTGAATTAAAAAGACGAGAAATAATTACTAATGAAAAAGGCTGCTTTTATGGCAGCCTTTTTCTGTATATTACATAATATTATTGCAATCTAAACATTACAGGTACCGTATACTTCACACGTACAGGTTTGTTTCTCTGCATACCAGGATTCCATTTAGGCATGGAATTAATCACACGAAGAGCTTCTTTATCCAGATATGGATCAACACTACGTGCGACCTTTGCATCTACGATACTACCATCTTTGTTTACAACAAACTGTACGATAACACGACCTTGTGTACCATTTTCCTGAGCAATTGTAGGATATTTGATATTCTTAGCCAAATATGACATCAAGGCAGCATTTCCGCCCGGGAATTCCGGCATTTTTTCTACAACATCGAAGATTTCCTGTTCTTCCGGTTCTTCTTCAACAACCTGTACAGGCACATATTTCACTTCAACTTTCTGACCGGTTTCCTCACTTGATGCTATAATTGTTTCTTCTACATCAGCATCATCATCTACAATATCCAAGATTTCAGCAGCCGCAGGTACTTCAGGTGGAGGTGGAACCTCAATTTTCTGTTCTTGTTCCGTAATAGGAACCATTTCCTCTTCAAACACTAGATCGGATAAAGCCTGACTTGTATCAATCTTTATGTCTCGCTCGGTCCATTCGAACGCCACGAACATAAAAGCTAATACAACCACGTATCCGATAAGCAACCATGTAGACTTTTTGCCTTCCAGGTCTGCTTTAGGTGATTTTTTAACTTCCATAAATTATAATATAAATATTAATAATACGTTCTTTTAATCAGATGTGTTTCTCAGTGCTTTTGAGTATCACGTGTTTTTCTGCCACAAATATAACGCAGATATTTGAGAAATAAAGTATATTTGAACAGTTTTTTCTGCCAAAATGTTAAAAAAGAATATATTCATAGTAGTATTACTCCTTTTTTGGGTCCGGATACAGGCTCAGGAAGATAATAGCGTGTTCCAATTCCTCAAGATCCCTTTTTCTTCTCATGCAGCAGCATTAGGAGGGGAAAATATATCAATTATAGAGGATGACCTTACAATGGCGGTCCATAATCCTGCTTTGTTGTCATGCGTAGCGGATAAAACACTTAACCTGAACTATATGTTATATATAGCCGGAGTCAACGCCGCCAGTGCAGCTTTCTCACGTGTTGCCGGAGAACGCTCAACATGGGCAGTTACAGCTCAGTTCGTGAATTATGGAACAATGAAAGAAACAACCAGTGAAAATGTAATAACAGGAACCTTTTCGGCTAAAGATATGGCATTTTCAGGAATCTACTCTTATGACTTGAGTGACTATTGGAGTGGTGGAGTAAAAGCAAATCTCATCTATTCTAATTACGAGAAATTTTCTTCATTTGCTATTGGAGTGGATTTGGGATTGAATTATTATCATCAGAACAGCGACTTTTCTTTTTCTCTTGTTGCCCGTAACTTAGGAGGACAAATTGTAGCTTTTGAAGATAAACATGAAAAGCTTCCGGTAGATGTGCAAGTAGGTATCACAAAGCGATTGTCACATGCACCTTTCCGAGTATCAGCAACTTTATACAATCTGACGGATTGGAAAAATTCCAACTTCTTTGATCACACCGTGTTAGGTATAGACTTTCTGCCAACAGATAATTTCTATATTTCATTAGGATACAATTTCCGTAGAAAAAACGAGATGAAAATAGCTGACTCCAGTCATTGGGCAGGTCTCACAGCCGGAGCCGGCATACAAATCAAACGCTTCAAATTAGGAGCTGCCTATGCAAAATATCACCTCAGCTCTTCTTCTTTATTATTCAATCTCTCAATGACATTATAGTACAATTACAAATAAAATGAAAAAAATCACCATAGCAATCGATGGCTTTTCCTCTTGTGGTAAAAGCACAATGGCCAAAGACCTGGCTCGTGAAATAGGGTATATTTATATAGACAGTGGAGCTATGTACCGTGCAGTCACTCTTTATAGTATAGAAAACGGTATCTTTAAAGGAGATACGATTAACACCGAAGAGCTTAAAAAACGAATGAACGACATCCACATTTCTTTCCAGATTGATCCGGAAACCGGCCGCCCAAATACTTACTTAAATGGTGTGAATGTAGAGAACAAAATTCGCACAATGGAGGTTTCTTCTAAGGTGAGTCCTATTAGCACACTTGACTTCGTACGTTCTGCTATGGTCCAACAGCAACAGGCCATGGGCAATGAAAAAGGAATTGTTATGGATGGACGTGACATCGGTACTACAGTATTCCCTAATGCCGAGTTGAAAATATTTGTTACAGCAACTCCTGAAATTCGTGCTCAAAGGCGTTACGATGAGCTAAAAGCGAAAGGACAAGAAGCCAACTTTGATGAAATATTAGAAAATGTAAAACAACGCGATTATATTGACCAGCATCGCGAAGTGAGTCCATTACGAAAGGCAGATGATGCGCTATTGCTGGATAATACAGAATTGACTATCCAGCAGCAGAAAGAATGGTTATTTAATCAATATAATCAAAAGGCAAAAGGGTAAGTTACGTATCATCTGACCTCATTAAGAGCAGAGAGTATTAAACAAATACATAGAATCATCTGAAAAAATCTGCAAACGTAAAACCAGGAATGATCAAAGTAGAAATAGATGAAGGTTCAGGTTTCTGTTTTGGAGTGGTAACCGCTATTCATAAGGCAGAAGAAGAACTGGCAAAAGGAGTTACCCTCTATTGCCTGGGTGATATTGTTCACAACAGCAAGGAGGTAGAACGGTTAAAAACAATGGGACTCATTACTATCAATCATGAAGAGTTCAAGCAACTACATAATGCCAAAGTATTACTTCGTGCTCATGGTGAACCTCCCGAAACATATACAATCGCCCGGGAAAATAATATTGAAATTATTGATGCTACCTGTCCGGTAGTACTCCGATTGCAAAAACGCATCAAGCAAGAATATCAGGAGAAAGATGCAGAAGAAAAACAAATTGTTATTTATGGTCAAAATGGACATGCCGAAGTTTTAGGATTAGTAGGTCAAACTACCGGAAAAGCAATTGTTATAGAAAAATTAGAAGAAGCTAAAGAGCTCGATTTCAGCAAAAGTATCCGTCTTTATTCGCAAACCACCAAATCGTTAGATGAATTCTGGGAAATAGTTGACTACATCAAAGATCACATTTCTCCTTCTGCTACATTTGAATACTATGATACCATTTGTCGTCAGGTAGCCAATCGCATGCCTAACCTACGTACGTTTGCTGCTTCACATGATCTTATCTTTTTTGTCAGTGGTAAAAAAAGTTCTAATGGGAAAATGTTATTCAGTGAATGTCTAAAGGTCAACCCTAATTCTCATTTAATAGATAATGCAGAAGAAATAGATGACTCTCTATTTCATGGAATTAGTTCTATTGGAGTATGCGGAGCTACTTCAACCCCCAAATGGCTGATGGAACAGATTTATACAGAAATCAAAGCACGTCTCGACAAAAAAATCATTTAACGTTATTTATTAATGCCACCGTCAGTTTGACACAAATGCAACTTATTTCCTAACACTTTTTGTTATCTTTGCAGCGTCAAATATAAAATAAGATTGTAATGGGAACAGTTAAGTGTGTAGGTATTTTAACCTCCGGAGGAGATGCTCCGGGAATGAATGCTGCAATTCGTGCAGTGACACGTGCAGCTATCTATAACGGACTGCAAGTTAAGGGTATATACAGAGGATATAGAGGTCTGGTAACAGGAGAAATCAGCGAATTCAAAAGTCAGAATGTTAGTAATATCATTCAACTGGGTGGCACTATATTAAAAACAGCACGTTGCAAGGAATTTACTACTCCTGAGGGACGTCAGCTCGCATACGATAATATGAAAAAAGAGGGAATCGACGCCCTTGTTGTTATCGGTGGTGATGGTTCATTGACCGGTGCACGTATTTTTGCACAAGAGTTTGATGTACCTTGTATCGGACTACCCGGTACAATTGATAACGACTTGTATGGTACAGATACAACTATTGGATATGACACAGCATTGAATACAATTCTGGATGCAGTCGATAAAATACGCGATACAGCGACTTCACATGAGCGCCTTTTTTTCGTAGAAGTAATGGGACGTGATGCAGGTTTTCTTGCACTGAATGGTGCTATTGCTTCAGGAGCCGAAGCCGCTATTATTCCAGAATTTAGTACAGAGGTAGACCAATTGGAAGAGTTTATCAAAAGCGGTTTCCGAAAATCCAAAAATAGCAGTATCGTATTAGTAGCCGAAAGTGAACTGACTGGTGGTGCCATGCATTACGCAGAGCGTGTAAAAAATGAATATCCGGAATACGACGTACGCGTCACTATATTAGGTCATTTACAACGTGGTGGTAGCCCTACCGCTCATGACCGTATCATTGCGAGCAGAATGGGTGCCGCAGCAATCGATGCATTAATGGAAGATCAACGTAATGTAATGATTGGTATCGAACATGACGAGATTGTATATGTACCATTCAGTAAGGCCATTAAGAATGACAAACCAATTCAAAGAGAACTGGTGAACGTACTGAGAGAACTCTCTATTTAAGGGTTATAGAGTTATAAAGTGGTAGAGTTATAGGATTATAGAACCAAGAAGTATAGTGCCATTATTTTTCCATTCAGATTTTCAATGAGATCTGAAGTGTAAAATTTTGAAATCTTGCATCCTATAACCCTATCACTTTATAATTCTATAACTTCACCACCCTATCGTTCTTTTTTATCGTTTATTCAGCGGAATATATTTACCGACATCCAGTACATTTTTATATGCAGGACGGATGATGCGCTTACCTTCAAAGTTAAGTTCTTCATTACGATGTGCACACCAGCCTACAATACGAGCCATTGCAAAAAGCGGAGTATAAATTTCTTGTGGCAGACCAATCATCTCATATACAAAACCGGAATAGAAATCAACATTACTTGATACAGTCTTACCGTTATTTTTTATTTTACCAAACATCGCAATTGCACGTTCTTCAAGCAATTCAAGAAAAGCAAACTCTTCTTCCTTTTTCTTCTCCTTTGCCAAATCCCGGGCGAGTTCTTTCAGCAATAAGGCACGTGGATCTGAAATAGTGTATACAGCATGCCCGATACCATAAATCAATCCGGTTTTATTATAGACTTCCTTATTCAGCATACGAGTAAAATAAGTATCTATTTCATCTACATCCTTCCAATCCTGGATATTTTCCTGAAGATGATGGAACATATCAACGACCTGAATATTAGCACCTCCGTGAAGCGGACCTTTCAAGGAACCGATACCAGCTGCAATAGACGAATAAGTATCTGTCCCGGTAGAAGAAGTGACACGTACTGTAAAAGTAGAGTTATTACCACCACCATGCTCTGCTTGCAGCATGAGTAAAAGATCAAGGGTACGGGCCTCCAGCTGGGTATAATCCTTCTTAAGCATGTAGAGGAAATTTTCGGCTATAGAGAGTTTTTCCTGCGGATGACGAATATGAAGCGAACGACCAAAGGTGGCATGGCGCAACATATTATAAGCATATGCAATAATAGTAGGAAACTTCGAAATCAGATCAATGCTCTGCCTCATAAGATTATCCCGGGAGGTATCATCCGGATTGGGGTCAAAACGATACATTTCAAGCACACTACGAGCCAAAATATTCATAATGTTATTACCTTCCAGCTCTATAATATTCATTTTCGTTTTCTGTTCCAATGGCATATTGTCATTCACCAATTCACGAAAAGAAGCTAATTCTTCCTTATCGGGCAAATGACCGGATAGCAACAGATAAGCTACCTCTTCAAAGCCATAACGTTTTTCTTTCATTGCAGCATGTGCCAAATCTTCCAAATCGTATTGACGATAGAATAACTTACCGGGAATTGGCTTTAAACCACCACCCGGAATACGCTCATAACCAACTACATTACCGACCTTAGTCAACCCTACCAGTACACCAGTACCATCTTCATTACGCAAACCGCGTTTTACATCATATTTCGGAAATAAATCATTATCAATCCGGGTAGCATCCTTCATCTCCTCGGAGAGCTTATAAACTAAATATTCTTTCTTCATGGGATTATTTCTCTTTTAATCATTAATTTATATTTTCTATTCTTTCAATAATCTCCCGCGTAAAAGCAGAAGTAGACAGAGCTTTACCCCCCGGCATAAACCGAGCCAGATCAGCTGTTGCACGACCATCCTCAAAGCTATGTTCCAGTGCTCTTACTATCAGGTCAGCAGCTTCCTGCCAACCAAAATACTCAAGCATCATCACAGCAGAAAGAACAAGCGAACAAGGATTCACAATATCCTTTCCGGCAATGTTAGGTGCAGTCCCGTGTGTTGCTTCAAAAATAGCATGCCCACTATCATAATTGATATTAGCACCAGGAGCTATACCAATACCGCCTACCATAGCTGCCAACTGATCAGAGATATAATCACCATTCAGATTGAGGGTGGCAACCACCGAATACTCTTCGGGCATTAACAAGGTATTTTGCAGAAAAGCATCTGCAATACAGTCTTTAACAATAAATCGTCCCTCTGCCAATGCATCACCAAATTCACGTTGTGCCAGTTCATACCCCCATTTTTTGAAACCACCTTCGGTAAATTTCATAATATTTCCTTTATGCACCAATGTCACAGAAGGTAAATGATGATCTAATGCATACTGACAAGCCGCCCTTACCAAACGTTCAGTACCTTCACGCGAAACCGGTTTTACACCAAAAGAAGACGTTTCCGGAAACCGTACTTTAGTTACTCCCATTTCATCACGTAAAAAATGATAAAATTTCTTCGCTTCAGGAGTACCCGCTTCCCATTCTATTCCTGCATAAATATCTTCTGTATTTTCACGGAAGATATGCATATTTACCTTCTCTGGTGCTATGACAGGCGAATGTACGCCTATGAACCAGCGAACGGGACGAAGACATACATACAAATCAAGAGTTTGGCGCAAAGCTACGTTCAATGAGCGTATGCCACCGCCCACCGGTGTAGTCAAAGGCCCCTTGATACCTATCAGATACTCTTTAAACTTCTCCATGGTCTCATCAGGAAGCCATGAACCGGTAATATTATATGCACGTTCTCCAGCCAAAACTTCTACCCAGTCTATTTTACGCTTTTCACCGTAAGCTTCTTTCACGGCAGTGTCCACAATGCTTTGCATGGCAGGAGTAATCTCCTCGCCTACCCCATCCCCTGTTATGAAAGGAACTGTAGGGATATCGGGTACTAATAATGTACCATCTGCTTGCTTAGTAATTTTGCTCATAATAAATAATGTGCCAATATGCCAATATTCAAAACATGTCAATTGGCTGGCGCGTGTTAATTGGTTAATTCTTTAATCCATTATTATTCAAGGCAGAACCGGCACGAAACCAGTCTATCTGTTGTTCATTATAAGTATGTTGCACAGCAAAACGTTCTTTCGTTCCGTCTTCATGATGGACAATCACTTCAAGATCACATCCTGGAGCAAAATTCTGTAAACCTATGACAGAAATTAAATCATGTTCCTGTATCCGATTATAATCATCCTTATCCTTGAAAGTAATAGCAAGCATACCCTGCTTTTTAAGATTTGTTTCATGGATACGGGCAAAACTCTTGGCAAGAATTACTTTCACATTGAGGAAACGAGGTTCCATAGCAGCATGTTCCCGGCTAGAACCTTCGCCATAGTTTTCTTCAGCAACCACAATCGAAGAAACTCCTTCAGATTTATACATCTTTGCCGTACCCGAAACTGGTCCATACGTATTTGTCAAACGATTCCAAACACTGTTCGTTTCACCATTAAAAACATTCACAGCTCCCATCAACATATTGTCTGAGATGTTTTCCAGATGCCCCCGAAAACGCAACCAGGGACCTGCCATAGAGATATGGTCGGTAGTACATTTCCCCTGAGTCTTAATCAAAAGAGGCATATTCAGTAAATCATTTCCATCCCATGCAGGGAAAGGGGTCAATAATTGTAAACGCGTTGAATGTGGATCCACCTTTATTTCAACCAGTGATCCAGCCGGAGCAAGATAGCCGTCGGAAGCCGAAGTGAAACCATGCACAGGCAATTCATCGCCTACCGGTTCGTTAAGCTTTACTTTCTCACCATCATGAGTGAGCAAACGGTCTTTCAGCGGATTGAAACAAAGATCACCGGCAATAGTCAACGCCATAACAATCTCAGGTGAGGCAACAAAAGCAAAGGTATTCGGATTTCCATCAGCACGCTTGGCAAAGTTACGATTGAAAGAAGTTACTATAGAATTCTTACGCATAGGGTCATCTGTATGTCTCTTCCACTGCCCGATACAAGGTCCACAAGCATTAGCCATAATTGTAGCACCAATTTGCTGAAAAAGAGTTATCATTCCATCGCGTTCAGCAGTAGCGTAGATTTGTTCACTACCCGGATTTACAATTAGTGGTGAAGAGATAGCAACATCTTTCTCCAATGCCTGCCGGGCAACAGAAGCAGCGCGACTGATATCCTGATAAGAAGAATTTGTACATGAGCCAATAAGCCCCACCTCCATCTTACGAGGATATCCATTCAGCAATACTTTTTCTGCAAATTCCGAAATAGGAGTAGCAGCATCAGGAGTAAAAGGTCCGTTAATATAGGGTTCTAATTCAGATAGATCTATTTCAATTATACGATCATAAAACTTCTCAGGAAGTGCCATTACTTCATCATCCGGACGAAGATCGGCAGCTACAGTTTCAGCCAACATTACAACCTCTTCGCGGCCAGTAGCACGTAGATAAGCAGCCATACGCTCATCATAAGGAAATAGTGAAGTAGTAGCACCTACTTCCGCCCCCATATTACAAATAGTAGCTTTTCCTGTAGCAGAAATAGATTCCGTACCGGGGCCAAAATATTCAATAATGGCATTTGTTCCCCCTTTCACGGTCAATATACCTGCCAGTTTCAGAATAACGTCTTTCGGGGCAGTCCAACCATTAAGTTCACCCGTCAAACGAACTCCAATCAACTTAGGCATCTTAAGCTCCCATTCCATACCCGTCATCACATCTACTGCATCAGCACCTCCCACACCTATTGCAACCATACCTAACCCACCGGCATTAGGAGTATGAGAGTCCGTTCCCACCATCATACCGCCAGGAAAAGCATAATTCTCCAATACTACCTGATGGATAATGCCAGCTCCCGGTTTCCAAAAGCCAATGCCATAGCGGGAAGAAACGTCACGCAGAAAATCATACACTTCTTCGTTTGTCCTGGTGGCAGTGGCAATGTCTTCGCGTGCACCTTTATAAGCTTGTATCAAATGATCACAATGTACAGTAGAAGGAACTGCAGCCTGTTCCTTTCCTGCATTCATAAACTGCAATAAAGCCATCTGCGCTGTAGCATCCTGCATTGCTACGCGGTCCGGACGGAAATTCACATAATCTTCCCCACGTTTATAATCTTTTAAAACAGCCTCATCAAAAAGATGAGTATACAAGATCTTTTCCGCCAACGTAAGCGGACGCTTCAATACTGCCCGCACATGCTCCATCTTCCCTTTATAAGCCGAATAGAAGCTCTTTATCATGTCTATATCATACACCATATGCATTAATATTTTTAAACTGTATATATAATATTAACGAACGAGAGACAGATAAGGTTTAACAAAATGAAATAAATATTCGAGACTGCAAAGAGAAGTGTTACCTTTGCGAAAAGATAAATTATAATCAGAATTATTTTCTCTGCTTAAAAAAAGAATCACGCTTTACAACATAGATTTGTTTTTTGAGCAATAGTGAATATTTTTTAGCAGACAGCATGGTTGAAAATAAAATAAATCCCGCATCTCCACTCCTTTCTCTCCAAAAGCAACAACTCCTGTTGCGTATGGAATATGAATGTGAGAAAGAAGAATTTAAGCGTCAGACAGAAACAATGGGAATCACCCGAAAGATAAAACGCGGGCTCTGCTGGTATCCTCTACTTGTTGGACGTAGTTATTATAATTCTTTAAACCAACTGGTAGCAGAAGTGATACGAACCGAAGATAAGGATATCGAGCATGCTTTTGAGTTCGGACGTCCTGTTTGTTTCTTTCAGCAGGAATATGATGGAAAAATCCATTATATGAATTTTACTGCAACAGTAAGTTATGCTGATGAAGAACGAATGGTAATCGCTCTACCCAATGCAGGTGCACTACTCGAAATACAAGGAACCGATCGGTTGGGGATACAACTTTATTTTGACGAGACCTCCTACCATACTATGTTTGAAGCATTGGAAGATGTAATCCGCGCCAAAAATAACCGATTGGCAGAACTGCGTGATACCCTCTTAGGAACTCTTCCTGTACATCAACGCGAGCTCTATCCTGTCCGTTTCCCATGGTTAAACTCTACTCAGGAGGAAGCTGTAAACAAGGTACTTTGTACTAAAGACGTAGCCATAGTCCATGGACCTCCCGGAACAGGAAAAACCACCACACTCGTTGAAGCTATTTACGAAACACTACATCGTGAAAATCAAGTACTCGTTTGCGCACAAAGTAACACTGCTGTAGACTGGATTTCAGAAAAGCTTGTAGACCGCGGTGTACCCGTACTTCGCATCGGTAATCCAACGCGTGTTAATGATAAGATGCTCTCGTTCACGTATGAACGCCGTTTTGAGAGTCATCCGGCCTATACCGAGTTATGGGGGATACGTAAATCTATCCGGGAAATGAACGGACGTATACGTAAAGGCAGTCATATCGAAAGAGAAAATATGCGCAACCGTATCAGCCACCTGCGTGACCGTGCCACAGAGTTGGAAATACTTATCAATGAAGATCTGTTTTCTTCAACCCGGGTGGTTGCATCAACTCTTGTCAGCAGTAACCACCGGATTCTTAATGGACGTCGTTTCAGTACACTGTTCATTGATGAAGCTGCACAAGCATTAGAAGCAGCATGCTGGATTGCTATCCGCAAAGCAGATCGTGTAATCTTTGCCGGTGATCATTGCCAGTTACCTCCTACAATCAAATGTATTGAAGCTGCTCGTGGTGGTTTGGATCACACATTGATGGAAAAAGTAGTAGCTAATAAGCCAATTTCCGTTTCTTTATTAAAGGTACAATACCGTATGAACGAGTCCATCATGCGTTTTCCTTCAGAATGGTTTTATAACAATCAGTTAGAATCTGCTCCTGAAATACGTCAACGCGGTATTCTTGATTTCGATACCCCTATGATCTGGATCGATACCTCAGAAATGGAATGCCACGAAGAGTTTGTTGGTGAAAGTTTCGGACGTATTAATAAACCAGAAGCAAACTTGTTACTGCAAGAGCTGGAAAGTTATATTCAAAAAATAGGAGAAAACCGGGTATTAGACGAACAAATTGATTTTGGGCTCATTTCTCCGTACAAAGCACAAGTACAATATTTACGAAACAAAATAAAAAGTAGTAGTTTTTTCAGGCGCTTCCGGTCATTAATTACCGTTAATACAGTAGATGGCTTTCAAGGTCAGGAAAGAGATGTCATTTTTATCAGCCTCGTACGCGCCAACGAAAGCGGGCAGATTGGTTTCCTTAATGATTTACGAAGAATGAATGTTGCTATTACCCGGGCACGAATGAAATTAGTAATATTAGGAAATGTTACGACCCTGACTAAACATACTTTTTATCACAAATTAATGGAATATATCCAAAAAGAGACAGCTATACGCTTATAAACCATCCTACCTATAAAAACAACCGGGTGATATTATTCAAAGATAATACCACCCAGCTATCACATTAATGTGTATCTATTACTTGTACCAATCTTTATTAGTTGTACCATTCGACTTAGCCCAATCCGCAAAGCGAGGATAAGACTTGTCTACTGATATCTTTTCTTCTGTACTGAATTTTTCAGCATCTGCCATATGGATAGCATATGGATAATTATTAGCAGAAATATAATAAACACCTTTTTCTACTTCAGAAAGATCAGCACCTGTATGGAATAATGTCATATCCGCTTTCTCCGTCGGTTTATGGTTTACCAGATGAACCTCAATGCGCCCCTTGTCCATATTCTTATGAATAAAAATAAACGAATTGTATGGAGCAACATCAAACTGGCTATGATCGACCGGTTTTTTGAAAGAATTCCTGACTTTATAAACAGAAGTATAAGTGTTATTCCCCGTTACTTCACTGGCATCATTAAACAATGATATAGTGGCCATATTTATATCCTTGTCAAGTCCTTGATTACTCCAGCCAGAAGCACCTTCTACAACTTCACATTCCACATTAGAACGTTCAGTATTCATCTGATAAGCAAATCCATTATGATAAAGTGCCCCTGCCCAAAGAGCAGTAAAAGTATCTTCTGTGGAAAGAACTTCATTCTTTGTGTTATAGTACATTACAGAGTTATACTTCAGAATCATATCATTCAAATCATAATCACCCTTATCAGGCCAGTTATCCTCAAAAGCCAGGATTCCTTTATAAGTTACACGATAGGCTATCGAGTTATCATCTTCCGGCTCTGAAGGTTTTACTTCAGGCAGTTCTGGGGTTACAATTGCTTCTATCGGATTAGACCATACATTGAACTGTACATCATTGTAATCCTCATCTGTCCAGTCTTCAAACGAAAGTACGATGAAGTCATTTATTCTAAAGGCTACAGTGTGTGTGCGTCCATCAGAGTTCAAACTGGTCGTGGAATAGAATTCTTTATATCTGGTAGCAACCGTACCTTTTCTGAAAGCATCATTATTGATAAACCAGCCAATTTTTGTTCCATTCGGAAAATCCGTTCCCTGATCTACTCCATTTTCGTCAATATAATGCAATTTTACGCATTCTCCCCCTTTAATACCAACACCTGTTTTTGTGTTAGGGAATACAACATACTTTTTGGCCTTTTTGATAGCTGCGTCCGAGTCTCCTTCTTTATAACAATAATATCCAAAAGCACTCGCGGCAGCACTTGTCCCTCCAATAAAACGTACTTTAACCTCTGATTTTCTTCCTTTCGGATCATTTAATACAAAATCAGCAGACTGACGATACTTAGAAGGACAAGTTCCTCCTTCCGGGATAGTCTTATTGATTGTACTTAATATAGACTCAGATAAACTGAGCTGCCCTTCACTGTCCAAATAATTTGGACGACCATTTACATCCCATGTCCCTAATATATTATAATTAGAAGGTACATTCTCAAATTCTCCACTGGCACGTGTCTGTGGAATAGCATCAGCCATTGTATCCCAATTGATGTCAGCATCAATCACCTCCCCCTTAAATGAAGCCTTATACAACATAGGTACCCCGATATAGGAGGTATAAATATAAACATCACTAACATGATCCGATGAAATCGTTTCCAAAGAACGGTATTCCCCCTTTTCATCTGTCATACGTTTAACTACGGGTTCAATATCCATACGTTTTACAACTTGCCCTTCAGCATCAGTAATAAACGGATTTTCAGTATAAACCTCAAAAAGAACTTTATATCCTTTAGGAACATCGTAATTCACATTCAACTGAATGGACTCAGTAGTAGCAAAATCAAAAGTATTGGGAGTGTCAGAATTAACGTCCCCAGGTTCAGAAAGGTCAGTATCATTATTAATACAACCTACAAGAATAGAAGTCATCAGCAAGCAAAATATTGCTCCTGAATACATAAAGGAGATACACTTCTTTACCATATTAGTTATTCGTTTTGTTTGTTTTCAGTTAATCGCCACAAATATACATATAAACTTGTAATATTTATCCATACCATATACTATTTTTTTATACAGAAATCAAACCTTTAACTAATATCCGGCTTAGTACTCTATCATACAGCAAAATAAAAGGAGGGAAACTAACGTCCCCCTCCTTTACAAAAGTTGTATATTTTATCCAGATTAGTTATTTTCCGGACGAAGTTTACGAACAACCGCACCAGCTTGCCACATTTCACTTTCACGTAATGCTTTCAGCTCAGCATCCAAACCTTCACGATAATCCGGTTTAGAGTTTGTATCAATAGAGCGTTGTGCTTCGTTACCACATTTTACTTCACTATACAGCTTTTCAAATACTGGTTTTGTAGCATCATGGAACGGCCCCATCCAGTCGAGAGCACCACGTTGAGCAGTAGTAGAGCAGTTTGCATACATCCAATCCATACCATTCTTTGCAAATAATGGCATCAACGACTGAGTCAATTCTTCAACAGTTTCGTTGAAAGCCTCAGAAGGAGTATGACCATTCTCACGCAACACTTCGTATTGAGCCAGCAACAATCCTTGAATAGCACCCATCAACGTACCACGTTCTCCTGTCAGGTCAGAGTAAACTTCACGTTTGAAGGTAGTTTCAAACAAATAACCAGAACCTACACCGATACCCAGTGCAATCACTCTATCCCATGCTTTACCTGTCGCATCCTGGAAGATAGCAAAAGAAGAGTTCAACCCACGACCTTCGAGGAACATAGTACGAAGAGACGTACCCGACCCCTTCGGAGCTACAAGAATTACATCTACATCAGCAGGAGGAACAATGCCTGTACGTTCTTTGTAAGTAATACCGAAACCGTGAGAGAAGTAAAGTGCTTTACCCGGAGTCAGATTCTTCTTCACAGTAGGCCATACTTCGATTTGGGCTGCATCAGAGAGCAGGTATTGAATAATGGTTCCACGCTGGCATGCTTCGTCAATATCAAACAATGTCTCACCAGGTACCCAACCGTCAGCAACTGCTTTTTCCCAAGTTTTACCACCTTTACGCTGTCCTACGATTACATTAAAACCATTGTCGCGCAAATTTAACGACTGGCCAGGGCCCTGTACACCGTAACCGATAACAGCGATTGTTTCGTTTTTCAATACTTCACGAGCTTTCTCCAACGGAAATTCTTCACGGGTTACTACATTTTCAGTAACACCGCCAAAATTCATTTGTGCCATTTTTGTTTTCAGTTTTAAATGGTGGCATAGCCACCTGTTCATTATTTATAATCTAATTTTCTTCTATTCAAACAGTACTTTAGAACGACAAACGACCTCGTTTCCATTCTTTTTCACCTCTACATGATATTCATTTTCATTCACCTCTTCCTGAAAGAAAGAGAGTTCATCACCGTAATAACTTTCGGCAACATAAGCCATTTCAAAACGCCGGATATGTTTTGTCTTATACAATTCTATCGGAAACAAATCCAGAATATGCTCAATATAACGAATACTGTTTACATGTCCATTAATATCAATGTCACTATATTTAGCTGTAAGCGTAGCCGCAGGTTCTGTAACGGTCACCTTAATACGTGAAGGCTTCTCTATCGGACAAGGTTCATCACAAACATAATCCACAATACTTCCTCCATGTAGTGTAAGCAAATCGGCCGGCTTACGGGTATTCAGATTTATCATAGCCCATACAGAACGGGCATATCCGATTTTCTTTCCGTCTTTATTGATTATTGCAAAATTACGATCTGTAAAAAGGCGGTATACATTTTCTACCCATGTCTGAACACCAAATTCCTCATACTGATAAGGCATTTCATCCAATTCAATAGCTAAGCGGGAAAGCACCCAGGTATAATTATCCTCATTTAAAGTTGCGATTCCAAACCCACGGTCGCTGGCATGAAAACCTGCACAGTTAAGCAAATGATTCCCCAGCACGCCCATTGTCAGACGCCCGTTAAAATCTACATGAAACGGCTCTGCTATAAATTTATAGCTTCCAATTTTATTATTCTCACTCATTTTCCTGTTGATTCTTACTTAGGTTATATCTTGCCTCCCGGTCCGCCAGAAATTCATTTACCCGTTCAAAGCAGCTGGTAGTAATAGCTACACGTCCCGAACGTACAAATTGCAATACACAACCCAATGTACGTAATTCATCATAAAGAGCTGTGATATCTTCTCCCCGTCCATTCTTCTCAACAATAGCAAATACAGGGTTTACCTCCACAATACGTGCATTGTATTTTCTGATTATCCGGGAAGCATCCGGATTGGATTGAAATTCCGGAATAGATACTTTATATAGAGCAATCTCATGAAAATAAATCTCATCATCAGTAAAATAATGTGCCTGCAACACATCTATCTTCTTTTCAATCTGTTTAACAACTTTCTCGATTGTATCTTTATCCGTCCAGGCAGTAATCGTATACTTATGTACCCCTTTAATGGAAGAGGCAGACACATTTAAACTCTCGATATTAATCTGACGACGTGTAAATACAGCCGTTATCTGATTCAACAAACCTGCAATATTCTCCGAATGAACAATCAGCGTATATAATGTCTTATCACTCATAATCTTATTTAGTTAATTGAAAATTGAAAGTTGAAAATTGAAAGTTGAAAGTGAGATTACGCTATCAGACTGCATAGCCATTTTCAACTTTCAATTTTCAACTAATTCAGCACTCCAACAGCATCTGATTCACCGAACCACCCGGAGGGGTCATTGGCAATACATTTCCCTCTTCAATCACACAAGCTTCCAGCAGATACGGTCCATCGGTTGCAATCATTTCTTCGATAGCCTCTGCCAGTTCTTCACGCGTCATTACCCGCCGGGATGGAATATCATAAGCGGAAGCAATTTTCATATAGTCCGGATTCAACATCGGCGTAAAAGAGTATTTACGGTTGAAAAACATCGCCTGCCATTGACGTACATTTCCCAAAAAGTTATTGTTCAATACGATAATCTTTACCGGTGCCTTCTGTTCCATGATAGTACCCAACTCCTGAATATTCATTTGAAGACCACCATCTCCCATAAAAACACAAACCGTACGGTCCGGACGTCCAAAGGTAGCACCAATAGCTGCCGGAAGGCCAAATCCCATCGTTCCCAATCCTCCGGAAGTAATAATACTACGATCTTTCGTATATTTAAAATACCGGGCAGACATCATTTGATTCTGGCCAACATCGGTTACAAGGATCGCTTCATTATTAGTAGCTTCGCTCACAGCACGTACCACTTCACCCATAGAGAGTGTGTCATTCATAGGATGAAGTTCCGGACGAATAACTTTTTCCTCTTCCATCCGTTCATAATCCGTGAAGCTTTCCAGCCATTCAGTGTGTGTATTGGGCTGAAGCAGTTCTGTTACTGCAACCAACGTTTCTTTGCAATCGCCTAACACAGCTACATCTGCATATACATTTTTATTAACTTCAGCCGGATCAATATCAAAATGAATCACTTTTGCCTGTTTGGCATAGGTAGCAAGATTACCTGTTACGCGGTCGTCAAAACGCATGCCCACGGCAATAAGCACATCGCATTTATTTGTATTAATATTAGGCCCCAAATTTCCATGCATCCCCAACATCCCTTTATTCAGAGGATGTTCAGTAGGTAAAGCAGACAATCCGAGCAACGTACATCCAGCAGGTATTCCAGCCTTTTCGATAAAAGTACGCAATTCCTGTTGAGCATTTCCTAGCTCCACACCCTGCCCAACAAGCACCAACGGACGTTCTGCCTTATTAATCAAATCGGCAGCCATCTTCACAGATTCCGGATCGGTATCAGGTACAGGAACATAACTACGAATATAATCCAGTTTAGCAGGAGCATATTCAGCTTTTTCTACCTGTGCATTTTTTGCAAAGTCAAGAACAACAGGACCGGGACGTCCACTTTTTGCAATATAGAAAGCACGTGCCACAGCCCATGGGACATCCTCTGCACGACGAATCTGATAACTCCATTTGGTTATAGGTTGGGTAATACCAACAAGATCTACCTCCTGAAAAGCATCTGTCCCCAAAAATGCAGTTCCTACCTGACCAGCTATCACAACAACAGGAGTACTGTCAATCATGGCATCAGCAATACCTGTTATAGTATTAGTAGCACCAGGACCACTGGTTACCAGGCAGACCCCTACTTCACCCGACGAGCGTGCAAAACCCTGTGCTGCATGAGCAGCCCCCTGTTCGTGTCGAACCAAAATATGGTTCAATGTTTCTCTATGATCATACAGAGCGTCGAACACCGGCATAATAGAACCTCCCGGATAACCAAAAATGGTTTTCACTCCCTGATACTCAAGAGAACGCATCAATGCCTCTGAGCCTGATATTAGTTCTTTCATCTATATATTTACGATTAGACAATTTACTATTTACGATTGAAATTACTTCAACTCTAAATCCTAAATCTAAATTCATACTTCTAAATCATTCTTACAGCTCCCTTATCAGCGGAGCTTACCATACTGGCATAAGCCTTCAAACTTTTCGGAACATTACGTTCGCGGGTCACAGGAGTCATGGGACGAGCAGCCAACTCTTCATCGGTCAGTTTCACATTAATGGTACGTTCCGGGATATTGATTTCAATAATATCTCCATCCTGAATTTTTCCGATATTCCCGCCGGCTGCAGCTTCGGGAGAGATATGCCCGATACTCAGTCCGGATGTACCACCACTAAAACGACCATCCGTAATCAAAGCACATTCTTTTCCAAGATGACGGGATTTAATATAAGAAGTAGGATACAGCATTTCCTGCATACCTGGACCACCTTTGGGACCTTCATTCGTAATAACCACCACATCACCACTCACCACCTTGCCTCCGAGGATACCCTCACAAGCTGCCTCTTGCGAATCAAATACTTTGGCCGGTCCCGAAAACTTCCAGATACTTGCATCTACGCCTGCTGTTTTCACGACACAGCCATCCTGAGCTATATTTCCTTTCAGTACTGCCAGACCACCATCTTTGCTATAAGCATGTTCCAAGTCACGGATACACCCTTCGGCACGATCCGTATCAAGCTCTTTATAAGATGCATGCTGAGACCCAAGTACAAGATTAAATTTGCCGGCTGCAGCACTTGAATATTTTTTTATCGCTTCATCACAAACGTCAGAACTGGTTATACTGTATTTATCAATAGCCTCAGCCAATGTCATTCCATCTACACGCAGAACGGTTGTGTCTACCAATCCGCCCTTAGCCAATTCATCCATTATAGCAATGATACCTCCGGCGCGATTCACATCCTGTATATGATATTTCTGTGTATTAGGAGCTACCTTACAAAGACATGGGCTCTTACGGGACAACATATCAATATCATCCATCTTAAAATCCACCTCTGCCTCATGGGCAACAGCAAGCAGATGGAGTATTGTATTAGTAGAACCACCCATAGCAATATCCAGCGTCATTGCATTCAAAAAAGCTTCACGCGTTGCTATACTTCGCGGCAATACACTTTCGTCGCCTTCTTCATAATATTTAAAAGCATTCTCTACTATCAATTTTGCTGCATCTTTAAAGAGTTGCTTACGATTCTCATGTGTAGCCACAATGGTACCATTGCCGGGAAGTGCCAAACCAATCGCCTCATTCAGACAGTTCATTGAATTGGCCGTAAACATACCCGAACAACAACCACAGGTAGGACAAGCATGTTGTTCTATTTTAGCAACTTCATTATCGCTCACACTCTCGTCGGCCGATTTAATCATAGCATCAATCAAGTCAAGATGCTGGCCATCCCATTCACCGGCTTCCATCGGACCACCCGATACAAAAACAGTAGGAATATTCAATCGCATAGCAGCCATAAGCATACCTGGAGTGATTTTGTCACAATTACTAATACAAATCATTGCATCTGCCTTGTGAGCATTCACCATATACTCAACACTATCAGCTATAATATCACGGGAAGGAAGTGAATAAAGCATACCATCATGTCCCATTGCTATACCATCATCAATAGCAATTGTGTTGAATTCCGCTGCAAAGCATCCCAACTTCTCTATTTCAGTTTTCACCTGTTGCCCTATCTCATGCAAGTGTACATGTCCCGGAACAAATTGTGTAAACGAATTGACAATAGCTATAATGGGTTTTCCCATTTGTTCTTTCTTCATGCCATTGGCTGCCCATAAAGCGCGAGCACCCGCCATACGGCGGCCTTGTGTACTGGATGAACTGCGTAACTGCTTTTTCATTTCCTGTTTTCCTTTTAATTAAAGAGCCTTCCTCACTGTTGTGAGAAAGGCTCTAATATTATCTTTTATGATACGAATACATACACAACCTTCCTCACGCTCTTGATGGAACCACCACGACGCGAATAATATGCAGGACTGTCAGGTTTATAGATGTATGGATATTCATATCTTAATTTTCTCTGTTTATTGTGCTGCAAAGGTAAGGGCTTTTTTATTATCTCCAAACAAATTGAAGAAAAAAATCATCTAAAAACGAACAATCGTAAGAAAACAAAGGAATAATATCCTTTTTTATCACTTAAATAACACTTTTCACCACAGAGTAACACTGAGTTTCACAGAGAATTAACCATTAAATTCATCTATAAACAATAAACTCTGTGAAACTCTATGCTACTCTGTAGTGAAATTCGTATCTTTGCAGCTACGCGGATTATGCGTAAGTACTAACTATATACAAAAAACAAATGGAAACAGTAGAAAACAAGTACATCACTGTAGCGTACAAGCTGTACACAATAGAAGATGGAGAAAAAGATTTAGTAGAAGAAGCAAAAGCAGAAAATCCATTCCAGTTCATTTCCGGTTTGGGTACTACGCTCGAAGCTTTCGAAAGCCAGATAGCCTCACTCAACAAAGGAGATAAATTTGAATTCATCATCCCGTCACAAGAAGCTTACGGTGAGTACAACGAAGAACATGTACTGGATTTACCGAGACACATCTTTGAGATTGATGGTAAATTCGATAGTGAACGTATCTACGAAGGTAGTGTAGTACCTTTGATGGACGCCGAAGGTCATCGTATGAACGGAACAGTAGTAGAAGTAAAGCCTGATACAGTAGTAGTTGACATGAACCACCCATTGGCAGGAGCTGATTTAAACTTCGTGGGTGAAGTTACAGAAAGTCGTCCGGCTACAAACGAAGAAATACAGGAAGTCGTAAATATGATGGGCGGTGGCGGCTGTAGCTGCGGTTGTGGAGACTGTGGTAGCGGCTGCGGTGACCATGAATGTGGAGATGGTTGCGGATGCCATTAATTTAGTTGAAAATTGAAAGTTGAAAATTGAAAGTTAGCTGCGCTATCACACTGCATAGTAATTTTCAATTTTCAACTTTCAATTCCCTAACAGTTCTTATGTGTCATTATGTCCAATACCACTCTATCCGTTTCATTCATTCCCTGCGAACCAATACGGGTTAGGTTACGAATACTTTGATCCACATCTTTGTCTATAATACCCTCTACAGATGTAACACAGCGATTCTCCATTGCCATTACAGCAGATAAAACAGCAGTAGAAACTCCCGTTGCCACTTTTAATGCACAACTGGGTTTTGCACCATCGCAAATCATTCCGGTTAAGTTAGCAATCATATTTTGTACAGCGAAAGCAACTTGTTCATAGCTTCCTCCCATCAGCCATGTTATACCACAACTGGACCCCGTTGCAGCTACTACACAACCACAAAGAGCTGATAAACGCCCCAGACTTTGCTTTATATAGATCACCGTGAGATGACTCATCATCAAGGCTCTGATTAATTCCTCTTCTGATTTTCCATTCTCTTCAGCAAAGACAAGTACAGGTAAAGTAGCCGAAATACCCTGATTACCACTTCCCGAATTACTCATTACAGGAATCATAGCCCCTGCCATACGGGCATCACAAGCTGCCGAAGTATAAGAAAGAATGTGAGAAAACACACTATCGCCCATAATCTGATGTTCATACCTCCCCCGGAGCATTCTTCCCAATGCATGTCCATACTCTCCATGAAAAGATTGCTCGGCAGCAGCCTTATTTAGACGGGCAGTCTCAAGGATAAAGCGAATTTCATCCAAGGGAGCTTCCAAAGCAAAATCATACACCTTTCTCAGATTTAGTTCCAAAGGTTCTTGTTCGTCTTCCTCTGTTCCGGATTGTTGTTTATCAAGCAATACTTCTTCACCACGCGCTATATATATAAAGGTAGTATGCCCCCCGGCAATAATTGCTGTAGCAGTTTTATCTCCCGCCTCACAAATTACTTCAATATAAAGTTTCTCCGCTATATCCTCTTTTAATGAAATACAAATACGTTTTTCATCAATAAATCGCTTACCTTGCTCCACAGCTTCCGGTGTACTATCTCTCAACACTTCAAGCTGGTATTCTGATTTTCCGATAATAGCACCCAAAGCCACTGCAATAGGAAGCCCGATCATACCTGTTCCCGGAATACCCACCCCCATTGCATTCTTTAAAATATTAGCACTCAAAAGAACTTTTATATTTTTGGGGATTGCGCCAAGTGTTTCTGCTGCTTTCGATACACATAATGCTACCGCAATGGGCTCCGTACAACCAATAGCCGGAATAACTTCGCGTTGTACTAAATCTATTATCTGTTTCCTTTCTGACTCAATCATGAATTTTCTCTTTTTTAAAATTTCTACAAAAGTAAAGAATATACTTATAAACATGAATTATATTTTCAAGTTTTACACAAAATATCGAGATATTATATACCTATACCAAAGCCCCCTTAATTTCTTTTTTATTCAACTGCTTTCTTGCTAACAATGAAAGGCTATAACATACAAAATAAACTTAGGTATTTAACTATACGTTAAATACCTAATTAACAAGCTATTAAATACGTACTTTTACATACATAAAGTACGTACTTTTGTAAAACACTATAGTACAAATACATACATAATATTTTATATCTTTTGTGCCTATACATCTTTTAGTATACTCACATATATTATCCCCGATCATTTACTATAATAAATTCGAGGTTATTTTAGGATTAGACCACAAAATCAAAAGAATAGACCTGCATTTAATCCGATTCACAGGCATTATTTTAAGGAATAGTACAAAAAGAACATAAAATAAGGAAAGCAAGATTTGATATATGAAATTTTAAACTTAACTTTGCACCAAAGTTTTCTCAAAATAGTCTATATTATAAATTTATAATCAATAATTTAACGGAATGAGATTTAGAACTATAATAATAAGTATGTGCATTTGTCTAAGTTTTAGCTCTTGCATACGTGAAGAAGCGGCTAACACTGAAGCTGATATCGAATCTTGTACAGTTTCCGATCCCTCAGTGTTGAAAATGCAGCCAATTATTACTAATAATACGGTAATAATCATGGCACAATCAACCATTGACATCACGCACTTTGCTCCTGAATTCACATTAACAAAAGGGGCCACTATTGAACCGCCCAGCGGAACAGTAAGAGATTTCTCAAATCCACAAACTTATATAGTAACATCGGAAGACAGACAGTGGAAAAAGGAATATACTGTCTACGTTGATATTTCTGATATTAAATTGGATTTTAATTTTGAGCATTGGGAAATAATAGAAGGAGCCAGAGGTAAACAATGGCACGGCTTTTATGAAATCTCAGAACAGGAGCAGAAACAGTTTATTTGGGCAACAGCTAACAGTGGATATGCCCTGACTGGTTATGTTACTCCCGAAGGAGAAAAACTCACTAATCCTCTTATTTACCCAACTACCTCCTATGAAGCCGGACATTCCGGAAAAGGGGTGAAACTTGAAACCAAACCGACCGGTGCATTCGGTGATATGGTAAGAATGCCGTTAGCTGCCGGAAATTTATTTATAGGTTCCTTTGATGCCACAGTAGCAGGTCAAGGTCCTGAAGAGGCATTAAAGTCAACATTATTCGGACTTCCTATCGCTTACAGTCCTAATAAAAAACCTAAAGCTTTTAATGTATGGTATAAGTATACTCCCGGAGAAGTATTCAGAAATGAACAAAAAGAAGAAGTACCAGGTAAGGAAGATATATTCGATATGTATTCAATTCTTTATGAGCCAACCGATGGTAAAATCCTGGATGGTTCTATTCAGTTCGATGATCCTTGCATTATAGCTATCGCCCGTATTAAAAATGCCAAACCCGCTTCTGACTACACATACCGATCAATACCTTTTGAATACCGTAAAGAAATTGATCCATCCAAACTCGTAACAGGCAAGTATTATACAGCAATTGTATTTTCGTCCAGTCTGGAAGGAGCATATTTCAGAGGTGCTATCGGAAGTACCCTTATCATTGATGAGGCTACAATTGAACTCGAAGACATAGAAAACATAGAAGATCATCTTAATTAAAACTATCAATGAACAAGAAAATAACCTTTATACTTCTGTGCCTAATTGTAGCTAATATTGCTCAAGCTCAGGAAGATCGTAACAAGAATATTCTTAAATCACTGACAATAGGACTTGAATATCGTTTAAAAGCCGGATTTAACATAGGTGGGACATCTCCCATCCCCCTACCTGTTGAAATAAGAAAAATCAATAGTTATAAGCCTACAACAGCCTTCTCTATAGAAGGAGATGTAGTAAAAACGTTCGATAATAAGTGGGGAGTTAGCGCAGGGATCCGTTTAGAGACAAAAGGTATGGAAACGGATGCTACTGTGAAAAACTATCACATGAAAATGATTGCCAGTGACGGCGGCGAAATGGAAGGACAATGGACAGGAGGTGTAACAACGACCGTTAAACAATCACTGTTAACTGTCCCTGTTTTAGCTCTTTATAAAGTGAGTAAGCGTTGGGAATTAGAGTTAGGACCCTGGTTTTCTTACGTTCTATCAGGTGAGTTCTTTGGAGAAGCCTACGACGGTTATCTCAGAGACGGTGATCCGACAGGAGAAAAAGCAAATGTAAGTTCTGCTACCTACAACTTTAATGATGATTTAAGACGTTTCCAATGTGGTATGCAATTAGGTGCGCAATGGAGAGCCTTTTCTCATCTAAATGTAACCGCCAGCCTTACCTGGGGGGTAGTACCTATTTTCAAAAAAGATTTTGATACCGTTACATTTAATATGTTTCCTATTTACGGAAACATTGGTTTCGGTTATGTGTTCTAAAGAATAAACGATAAAAGAAAAAATTATGAAGAAAAAATTACTTACAGCAATTATTGCGTTCATAGCAATCACAATGTCCTCATCGGCTTACGCACAAGTAAGTCAGACAGCAGCAGGAACTTACGCAGGTACATTAGAAGTCTATATGATGGAACCTAATAAGATTCCTTTGGGAAGCAGTGCAGAGAATATATATCTGACTTCTACAGATGCTAATCATGTTACATTAGAAATCAGGAATTTCTCATTCCCATTAGTGGGAGAATTAGGAGATATAGTTATCCCGGATGTAGCTTTAGAAGAAGAAGGAGATGTTATTAATATTCTTCCCAAAACAGTAAAAATTACTCTAAAAGTAGTAGGTGAAGTTAATGTGATCTTGAATAAATCAACCATTAAAAATAAAGAGATAACATTGTCTCTTAATGTAGAAACAACACCTCCTTATCCGGATATGTATATTTATGTAGACTTCAAAGGAACAATGAATGCAACTGGTATCTCAGACGTAACTATAAATAAACCTACAGTTTATTATAATCCTTCAATAGATGCTTTAATGGTGCAAGGTGCAGAAAATCAAAAGTATGATATATATAATGTCACTGGTATGCAAATCCTATCAGGAGTTTTAAATACAGAAGAAGTTAGTGTATCTACTCTATCCAGAGGTTTGTATCTTATAAAGATTGGTAATACTACGGTAAAATTTATAAAAAAATAAACTCAAAATATCCCTAAAATAAAAGCTCCCTACAGATTATTTTTCTAAATCTGTAGGGAGCTTTTATTTTGGTTCATTACTTCTCATTGCGTTAACACCGTTAACGAAGTTTTTAACATTCAAATTCTTACCTTACAAGATTGTACACTTTAATACCACAAGAATGTACAACCTTATATGTTAAAAGTGTACATTTAACAGGTTCTTCTTCAATTTAGTTGAACCGTGTTTGATAAGTCACTTTTGCAAAGTAGGCTCTATGGGATTCAAAATCATC
>NZ_JAASHC010000040.1:0-52195 GCF_019734355.1 Bacteroides sp. K03 | reverse complement strand
GACATATCTTTCGTAGTTAACATTTATTAAAGCAATATTCTGCGGAAACATTTGGTTTTAATAGAGTATACGAGGAATACCTTATTTCTCTACGAGAATCGACTCAAGACTCTACGAGAAATGAATTGGAAGTTTATAAGATGTTACAAAAGTAATGAATGATAAAAATCTTCTCTTTTTCTTTTAGTAAACGTTATTCATTCGTAAATGGTTGTTTTTCTCATATTTATCTTTATCTTTGCTTCTATAACCTGATGTCAATCAAAATAAAACCGATTATGGAATTGAGTTTATTTGCTATAATTGTTTTACTCGTTGTGATATTGTACATGCAAAGCGATAGGTTTGCAAAATTAAACTCCGAGATTAATGCAGTGAAAAGGAGGTTGGACCTTTTGTTAGAGAAGAAAAAAGAGACCTCTTCTGTTAGTGAAACTAAAGTTCCTCCTGTGCTCATGGAAAATACAGAGGAAGAATTATCATTATCAACTCCGGTAAAAGATAAAATACAGTCTGCTTCTGAAGTGCACTTACCCGAAAACGGAACTGAAAACAATCCTGAACCTGTTTCCTGGATTTCAGAAGAGGCTTCTGTTGTTGATGTGCAGTTTGCTGAAACAGAGAAACCGGAAAAAGAAACAGAGAAACCGGCTCCTGTATTTATTAAAAGGGAGAAGGCGAAGATTAATTATGAAAAGTTCATTGGCGAGAATCTTTTTGGAAAGATTGGTATTCTTGTTTTAGTGGTAGGGGTTGGTCTGTTTGTAAAATATGCTATTGATAAAGATTGGATAAATGAGACGATGCGTACTATACTGGGATTTGTAGCCGGTGCTGTTTTGTTGTTTGTTGCAGAACGCTTGTGTGAAAAGTATCGTACATTCAGTTCTTTGTTGGCGGGTGGCGCTTTTGCTGTGTTCTATCTGACGGTTGCCATTGCCTTTCATTACTATAATTTGTTTTCACAAACGGTAGCGTTTATTATTCTTGTTTTTGTCACACTGATGATGTCTATATTGGCCATTTTATATGATCGTCGCGAATTGGCTGTTATTTCGCTTGTCGGTGGTTTTATTGCTCCTTTTCTGGTGAGTAGCGGAGAGGGAAGTTATATTGTTCTGTTTACTTATCTGTCCGTCCTCAATTTGGGAATGTTCGGATTATCATTGTATAAAAAGTGGGCAGAGCTTCCTGTTATTTCATTTGTAGCTACTTATCTTATTTTCCTGATTTACGTACTAAACAGTTGTGTATTCTATAACGTACCGAAGATTGATTCGGTTGTAATTGCACAACATCTGTTTGTTTTTGCCACTTTGTTTTATTTTATTTTTTTGTTACCGGTATTGACCATACTTAAGGCTGAAGGAAAGAAACCTAATAAATGTTTACTTCCAATTATTGTAACAAATAATTTTATTTTTCTTTTCTTCGGGGTGTTATTCCTGAATTCCATGAATCTGCCTTTTAAAGCTACAGGGCTTTTCACCTTATTTATTGCTTTCGTAAACTTGGTTTTAGTTATCTGGTTAAGAAAAAGTAAGCGGGATTATAAACTTCTTATTTATACAATGCTGGGATTGGTATTGACTTTTGTTTCTATTACAATTCCAGTTCAGTTGGACGGAAATTATATAACTTTGTTTTGGGCTTCCGAAATGGTTCTTTTATTATGGCTCTATATCAAATCCCGAATCCGGGTATACGAATCTGCTTCTCTGGTGTTGATCGGATTGACTTTGATTTCTTATATGATGGATGTTGAGCATCAGGTTACAGATCATTCCTTTGTGACAAGTATCATTTTTATGAATAGTATGTTTGCTACCAGTCTGTTTACCGGATTGGCAGTAGGGGTGTATGCTTTATTGATAGGGCGTTATCGCGATTCTTTTGAGAAAGCCCGTTATTTGAATTATACTCCCTGGAATGCAATAATGCTGGTTGTTTCTGTTGTCATACTGTACTATACTTTTATGATAGAGTTTTATCAGCACTTGGCTTCGGTACTATCTTATAGGGTGATGCATTTATTTACTTCTTTCTGTATATTGGCTTTGTGCTATGGTTTTAGAAGGCGCTTTCCGGTTAAAGAGTATGGTTTGCTTTATGTGATAGGAATAGGGATAAGTGTAATCCTGTATATGATTCATACGTGGGAAGATCATGGTAATTCAATAGGTGTGTTGCCTGTTTTACTTTCCTGGATAACTACGGTTGTTATAATTGTCAATCTTTGTTATGTGTGTTGGTTATATACTATTCATCACAGTATTACAGTCCGCTTTACGGTTTATTTTAGTGTGTTATCAACTTTATTCTGGCTGGCTATTGTTCGGCTTTTCCTCTCTCACTTGGGTTTACCGGACGAATTTAATGCAGGTTTATCTATTGCCTTGGGCATTGCAGGGTTCGTTCAGATGTCATTGGGTATGCGTCTGCATCAAAAGGTGTTGCGTATCATTAGTCTTTTTACATTAGGTATTGTATTGGTGAAGTTAGTGCTTGTCGATTTATGGGCAATGCCTACAGTGGGAAAGATTGTGGTATTCATCATGCTTGGTGTTATCTTGTTGGTACTGTCTTTCCTTTATCAAAAGTTGAAAGGTGTTTTGTTTAAAGATGATAATGAGCAGATTAACTAATATATTACTAACACTCTTTTTTAAATCTATGTTAATCTGTTCTCAAATCTCTCCTTTTCATTGTTTTTTTTTATATTTGTTCCATACTAATGGAAAGGATTCTGTTTGAGACATTATAAGTTAATATGGCTTTTATTTTTTATTTTATTCCTTTTAGCACCCAAAGGAAGAGCTAGCTCTGTTTTGAATCCATATACGCGTGAAGCTATCTCTGTGGATTCTATCTTGTATAATGTGATGACTTTTGCTCCTTTTTATGAGAAGATTGTCAACGATTATCGGGCCGACTTATATATTAAAGGTAAACTGAATATCCGGAAGAAGAACTTTATGTTTCGTTATCTTCCAAAGATGTTCCGTATGCAAAAGGGCGTACGTGAATATTTAATGGAGTCATATAGCGACTTGCATTTCACTGCTCCTGATATTTATGACCAGAAAGTAAAAGCGGGTTATGGCACGGTTTTTAGCGGTGGCTTTCAGGCAACGATGCTCGAATATTTTCATGTGAATGTTTACTCTGCTACATTGCTTTATGACCGTTTGCTTTCACCACTTGCCAAAAATGGAAAGAAATATTATCGCTATCAGATAGATACTATTATGGGAGGGCAGGATAACCTGCACTATAAAATACGTTTTATTCCCAAGACTAAAAGTGATCAGCTTGTTGGCGGATATATGATTGTCAGTTCAGATGTATGGAGTGTACGCGAAATTCGTTTTTCCGGTCGGTCCGAGCTGTTGACTTTTGAGAATCTTATTAAGATGGGGGAGGTAGGAGATGATAATGAATTTTTACCGGTTCGTTATGAATTTAAGGTGAGATTCAATTTTGTTGGTAATGTGGTAGACGGTAGTTACCTGGCTTCGTTAGACTATAGCTCTATTGAACTAAAAGAGAAGAGTAAATACCGCAAAGAAAAGAAGAAGTTTAATCTTACAGAATCGTATACCTTGAGGTGCGATACGAATTCCTTGCATTTGGATAGTGCTTATTTCGCATCCTTACGTCCGATAGAGCTTATGGATGACGAGAAGAGGTTATACGAAGATTATGCATTCAGAAAAGATACTACTGCGCTGAAACCTCCTTCTAAACGTCGTGTATTTTGGGGAGAAATTGGTGACTTTTTATTGTCTGATCTTAATGTAGATTTATCCCGTATCGGCAGCGTCAAGTGTTCCCCGATTATTAATCCGTTGCTGTTGAGCTACAGTGGAAGTAATGGCTTTTCATGGAGGCAGGATTTTAAATATAACAGATTGTTTTCCGGTGATAAATTGTTGCGTATTGTTCCTCGGATTGGGTATAACTTTACTCGTAAAGAGTTTTATTGGTCGGCCAATGCCGATTTTGATTATTGGCCGCAGAAGCGTGGAGCTATTCATGTGAACTTTGGTAATGGTAACCGAATTTATAGTAGTGACGTACTTGATGAGTTGAAGGCGATGCCCGACAGTACTTTTGATTTCGATCAGATACATCTGGATTATTTTAAAGACTTATATTTCAATTTTCGTCATAGTATTGAAGTGGTTAATGGCTTGGAGCTGAGTGTTGGCTTTTCTGCCCATAGAAGAACAGCCGTTGAAAAATCAAGGTTCGTTGTGCTAAATTCATCGTTACCTCTTGCATCCGATTTCTTGGATAAATTCAAGGATACTTATATCAGTTTTGCACCCCGCGTCCGGGTAGAGTGGACTCCTTGTCTTTATTACTATATGAATGGGAAACGGAAGATAAATCTGCGCTCTGCTTATCCTACATTTTCTGTGGATTATGAACGTGGTATAAAGGGCATATTTAACAGTACAGGACAGTATGAACGAGTTGAGTTTGATCTTCAGCATCATGTCCAGCTGGGTTTGATGCGCAATATTTATTATCGTTTTGGATTTGGAGCATTCACCAATCAGGAACAACTTTATTTTGTAGATTTTGCCAATTTAGCGCGAAGTAACCTGCCTATAGGGTGGAATGATGATATTGGTGGAGTCTTTCAATTATTGGATGGTCGTTGGTATAACTCTTCCCGGAAGTATGTCCGTGCTCATTTTACTTATGAAGCTCCTTTTCTGTTTTTGCGTCATTTGATGAAATATACCCGTTATGTTCAGAATGAACGTTTGTATGTGAATACATTATTTGTTCCGCATCTTAATCCTTATCTTGAAATAGGTTACGGTATTGGTACACACATTTTTGATGTGGGGGTATTTGTTAGTAGTGAAAACTGGAAATATACCGAAGTTGGATGTAAGTTTACGTTTGAGCTATTCAACAGATAATATAAAAAATCTCCTCTTAGAAAAGTCGCTAAGAGGAGATTTATATGTCATAAAGTGACAATGCTTATAAAACGATTGTTTTATAAACTTTATTATTGATGCGTACAATGTAATTATCTTCAGCAAGATTGAACGTCATTGTATTGTTGCTTGCTTTTGTATCAATTACTTTTTTACCATTGATCGTATAAATTAAGATACTATCAGTTATTTTCAGACCTTCAATAGTCACTCCGCCCTTGTTTGGCACAATGATGATATTGTCCGAAATGTTATCCTGGACACCTGTGGGCTTTTGGATGCTGATAGGCGTAGTTTTGAATACATTGGCTCCTGTAAATTTCGGGAATGCATCACTTGTCATCTCACAATATACGGGTTGGTTTTGTGAAGTGAGGAATGTGAATTTTCCGTTATTTTCAGTATAATCCGTACCTGCTACCAAAGTTGTTGTGCCATCGGCTGTTTTCCAAGTGTAAGTAGTTTTTTGAGTTGTTTCAGTAACCCCTTTGATATTATCCTGTGCAGACAAGTCCAATTCTTGGTTTGTGGAGATACTTTCTGCAATGGTTAATGCTTCTTGAGGAGCATAGGTGTAGCCAGAATCACTTCTTTTGGGCAACGTATTGAGAGTTAGTTTGTTTTTGCTGCAGTTTAATGTTTTTTCGATGTTTCCAACTTTGATTTCTTTGATTTGGTTACCCATACAAAATAAAGTGGTTAATGCTGGGCATGCAGTGACATCTATACTGGTAAGTTGATTGTTGTTCACATTTACAAAATCTAAAATAGTGTTTTTAGAGAAATCAATGCTTTTTATTTGATTGTTTAGACAGTATAATTTTTTTAGTTTTGTATTTTTAGATATATCCAATGCTTCTAATTTGTTATTATTAAAAGAAAGATAGTCTAACTCTGGACATTTAGAAACATCCAATTTGTTGATTCCCATATCATTGGCGTTTAAATAAATCAATGATATGTTATTAGTCAAATCAAGTGTTGTTATCGGATTACCACCACAATATAATATTTGTAGTTTTGTGTTTTTACTTACATCAAGACTTGTTAATTTATTAGTGTTTGCATACAACTCTGTTAGATGTACTGCTTTTGTAACATCCAAAGCGGTCACTTTTGCTTCCTTTGCATTTGGTGCACAACTAAAATATACAATGTTCTCGCCATAGATTTTGATTAATCCTTCTCCTTTAGGAGTTACGACTACATCTGTTGCATTGAGGTATGGATCAGGAGTTTGTATTATCTCTGTTTCTACCAATACTCCATCTCCCCAATCAATAGAAAGTTTAGTATTTGGAGTACTGACTTCAAAGCCAAGTGTGATCTCTGCTTCGTTTACCTCTACATTGAGCGTGATTACCGGTTCATTTTCTGCTTTCGCTATTGTTGCGATGCAAAAGAATAATAAAAATAGTAATTTTCTTCTCATAATAATTATAATTTGATTAGTTTTGCAAAACTATGAAAAAGAAACCAAATTACCGAAAAAAGTATTGTTTTTGTTAGAAAATAGTGTATGAAATTACTATGGTTTTTGAAAATTAGAGAAAATAATATATATATTGTATGAAAAAGATAATAGGACTGTCGTTTTTACTTCTTTTTGTTAGCGGGATTTCTTGTGCTACAGTAGTAAAAAAGAATAAGAAAAAAGTCATTAATCCAATCGAAGTAAAGAAGGATTCTGTTAATGCAGATTATAAAAAAGTAACTAAGGATGCTGTATCCAGAAAGGGGTTATTTACTACTTTTTTGAGTAAAAAAGAGAATAATTTGTATTTTGAAATACCTGATTCGGCTTTTTCACATACTTACTTATTGGCGAATCGTATTGCTGAGACCAGTAATACGCAAGATTATGTAGCCGGGCAAATGGCGACTACTCCATTGATGATCCGTTTTAGTAAGGATGATCAGAAGGTCTATATGCATTTAGTACAAAGCAGTAATATTGTAGACCGGAATGATCCGATTCTGCCTGCTTTTGATAAAAATTTTGCTGATCCGGTATTAAAAGGATTTAAGATTGTTGCCCGCAACATGGATAATGTTGTCATAGATGTTACTTCTTTCTTCGGGGGGAATGAGAAATGTATCAGTCCGATTAAACAGGAGAGTCCTTTAGCAAAACTATTTGGTGGTGGAAACTCCCTGAAGGGAACTTTTGCATCAGATGCTTCCAATATTTTGAGTGTAAAAACTTTCCCGAATAATATTGAAATAAAGAGTTTGCTGTCATTTACTACTACTCCTTTGAATCAGCCTTATTCGGTTACAGTGCATCGCTCGTTATTCGTTTTGCCTGACACATTGATGTCTATGCGTCTGCAGGATAATAGGGTAGGGTATTTTAGTTCGGATAAGAGTCTATACACCTCTTCTAAAGATAAAATTGTGCCTCAGACCTTTATTCATCGTTGGAGATTGGAACCCAAAAAAGAAGATTTGGAGAAATACTTTAAGGGAGAACTGGTAGAACCTATGAAACCTATTGTATTCTATGTAGACACTGCTTTTCCGGAAAAATGGCGTACAGTGGTGAAACAAGGTATTGAAGACTGGAATATGGCATTTCAAACGGCTGGTTTTAAAAATGTAGTGAAGGCATTGGATTATCCCAGCAATGATCCGAATTTTGATCCGGATGATATGCGCTACAGTTGTGTGAAATATGCAGCGACTTCTATTGCTAATGCGATGGGACCCAGTTATATTGATCCGCGTACGGGAGAGATACTTACAGCAGATGTAATCTGGTACCATAATGTGATTTCTTTATTGCACAACTGGCGTTTTGTGCAAACGGCCGCAGTTGACAGTCGTGTACGTAAAGCTGTGTTTGATGATGAAGTGATGCAGGAAGCCATACGTTATGCTGCTGCACATGAGATAGGGCATACGCTTGGATTGATGCACAATATGGGAGCCAGTTATTCTTTTCCTGTAGATTCGTTACGTAGTCCGGAGTTTACACAGAAATACGGAACTACTCCAAGTATTATGGACTACGCCAGAAACAATTACATAGCCCAACCCGGAGATTTGGAGAAGGGAGTAAAATTGACTCCACCAATTTTGGGAGTATATGATATTCATGCCATCAATTGGGGATATCGGTTGATTCAGGGGGCCGATACACCGGAGAAAGAGAAAAATACATTGGATGCCTGGATTGAAGAAAAGAAAGCCGATCCCATGTATGAGTTTGGAGCACAGCAGGTATTTGGAGTGGTTGACCCGACCGATCAGTCTGAGGATTTGGGAAATGATCATTTGAAAGCCGGAGATATGGCTATCCATAACCTGAAGATTATAATGAAGAATCTGGAAACATGGACTTTTGATGAGGGAGCGCGTTATGACGATGTTGAAAATATGTATATTGAAGTTGTACGGCAATATACACGACATTTACGTCATGTGATGCCTTATATTGGTGGTATCCGTTTTCAGGAAGTTCGTCAGGGTGAAGATGCATCGGCCAAAAATTATATCGATAAGGCTATGCAAAAGAAAGCGATGTTGTGGCTCTTAAATCAGGCACGTACCTATAATGATTGGCTGACTCCCAAAGAATTGATTGTAAAGCTGGATGTAAACATGAACGTGAATGACAAACTGCAGTCTTCCGTTGTGGGAGCTTTACTAAACTCGGCTGCGTTATATCGCATCAACGAGGGAGGGCAAATGAATCCTAAAATTAATTATACTTTAAATGCTTATCTGGATGATGCTTTCTCTGAAATGTTCAAGCCTACTTATCAGGGGGTAAAGCTATCACAGGCGGATATGAATATTCAGTCGGCTGCTGTTGCTTTGATGATTAACTATACCGGTTTAGGTAAGGCCACTGAAAAAAAGGCATCTACTGCCTTAGCTGACTATGAAGAAGTGTTACGGCAAACTTGCGAACCAGCTTTACCATGTAGTCACGTACATGGTCATGACAGTTCATTCACACGAATCAACTTTGGTCTGCCTACACTATCCAAAGAGCAACTGGCAGCAGTGATGACCGGACGACTGAATAAGATTGCTCAGTTATACAAAAGCCGTAGAGCTGCCTCTACCGGAGACACTCGTGATTTTTATGATTATCAGTTATTACTGATTGAACGTACCTTGAAAAATAACTAATAAATAAATTATATGAATAGAATCTTCTATCTATTTATTTTTTTGTGTTGCCTTTCTTATAGTGTTTGGGGGCAAAATGCAAAAAGCTATTCATTGAACGGAAAAGTTTTTGATACATCCGGTGAAACGATTGTTGGTGCAAATATTAAAATAAAAGGAGCCGATAGCGGAACGATTACTGACCTGGATGGTAATTTTACTTTGTTAGTGCCCGGTAAAGAAACGATTCTGATTGTTTCGTTTATTGGTTATCAATCTCAGGAGATTCGATTGAAACCGGGAGAGAACAATTTAAAAATAGTGCTGAAGGATGATGCACAGCAACTGGATGAAATTGTAGTCATAGGATATGGAACACAGAAGAAATCTTCTTTGACCAGTTCGGTAGAAGTAGTGCGTAGTGATGAATTATTGCAGATGCCTACTATTAATATAGATGAGGCTTTGAGCGGACAGGTAGCCGGTCTGCAGGTAATGGCTACCAGTGGCGATCCAAGTACTGCAAAAGAATCGAATATACACATTCGTGGAATAAATGGTGCACCTCTGCTGGTTATTGACGGTGTCCCTCGTTTCGGAACAAATTCTTCTGAAGGCGAAATGCGTCTTTCTGATTTGAATCCGGATGATATTGAGAGTATTTCTGTACTGAAGGATGGTGCTGCCGCTGCTGTTTATGGAGCCCGTGCTGCCAATGGAGTTATTCTGATTCAGACAAAACGTGCTGCCGGTAATCAGAAAATATCTGTGAACTACAGGGGGCAGTTTAATTTGCAGCAGGCAACTCGTTTGCCGGAATTTTTGAATGCGTATGAATATGCCAAATTGTATAATCGCGCAGTAGAGAATACGCCTTCTACTACTAATACTCTTTATACTGAAGAACAGCTGGAAATAATTCGTACACATGCTAACCCTAATAAATATGGTGATGAAAATCTGATAGACTATCTTGATAAATTCGGTTATTCTACCATACATAGTGTGTCAGTTACTGGGGGAAATAGTTTTGTGAAGTATTACATGTCCGGTGGGTATACCAATACCAAAGGATTATATAGTGGAGTAGGACGTGATCGTTTTAATTATTCCATGAAACTGGATGCAACTTTGCTGAAGGGACTTGTTTTATCATTGGATATGACCGGAACCCGTTCAGAGAATAAAAATACGAGTTATTCTACCATTGATGCAGCTTATAATTTTTCTCCGGTACAAACTTTACGGTATACCAATGGCGAACTTGCCAGTATCAGTGGTAGTAATCCCTTGGTTGCTGTTGATGGTTTGGGAGGATATATTCGAAATAAGATGAATATGGGTACTATAACAGCTTCTTTGAATTATGATGTACCATGGGTAAAAGGACTTTCTGCCTATTTACGTGCCACATTTGACAATAACAATTCCACTCAGAAAACATTTGATAGCCCCGTGACGCTTTATTTGTATGATGAGCAAACGGGAGATATAACAGAAGATCCGTTAACCACCTATCCCAAAGCCAAGATAACATTAGAAGAAACCAATCGTTTTGTGGATAATAAGTTATTGGAATTTGGGGCTAATTACAATCATACTTTTGCTGGGAAACATGATGTTTCCGGATTGATAGTTGTTAATTATCAGGATTATAAAAATCGTTATCTTACCGGGAAAAATGAAGATATGCCGGGCATTTATCCGGAAATAATGGGAACTGCTACTTCAGCTAAACTAACAGGAAGTGAGGTTTACACGCAACGTGCTTCATTAATAGGTCGTGCTACTTATGGTTATGGTAACCGTTATTTTATCGAAGGTAGTTTCCGTGTTGATGGTTCCACTAAATTTCACCCTGATAATCGCTGGGGATTCTTCCCTACAGCTTCTGCCTCCTGGGTATTGTCTAATGAAAGTTTCTTTAGAAACTGGGATCAACCCGTACTTTCAAATGTGAAATTCCGGGGTTCTGTTGGTGTCTTGGGCGATGATGGTTCAGTAGATAATTATTCTTATTTAATGAAATACATGTATGTGGTACGCCAGGGATATAATATCGGTGGAGGACTAAAACCGGGTATTGTTATGGATACCAGTAGCTTCCCGAATCCCGACTTGAAATGGGGGCGATCACGTACTTATAATTTAGCTACCGATCTTGGATTCTGGGGAAACCGTTTTGGGCTTTCTTTTGAATACTACTGGCGCTATAATACCAATATGATCACTATTGCTCCTTCTTATTTATATCCGCCTTCAACCGGAGTTGATAGTAATCCGCCCAATATGAATTTTGGTGAAATAAAGGCATGGGGATGGGATTTGACATTGTCTCACCGTAATACCATTCAAAAGGTGAAATATGATTTAACTCTTACGTTGGCACAAACGAGAGACAGGGTATTGGATTATGGAGATGAATCATCTATTGCCCCCAATCGTCGTCGTGTAGGTAAAAGTAGTATGGTTTGGTGGATGTATGAAGCTGACGGACTCTTTCAGACACAAGAGGAAATTGATAATTATAAACTGAATCAGGATGGACAGGGGAATGTGACACTTGGACCTGGTGATATTAAATACAAAGATCAGAATGGTGATGGTGAACTTACAGACTTGGATAAGATTGCGGTAAAGAATTCTTCTAATCCGGAAATGACGATGAGTTTACGCTTGGGCATTAAATATAAAGGTTTCTTTCTGAATGCAATGTTTCAGGGGGTATCCGGATATCAGCAACAAATAACGGAGTTGTATACATTACAAAATGGCAGTTTGCAACGTTTCCAAAAATATCATGTCACCGACTCGTGGTCTGAAGACAATCCGAATGCTGTCTATCCGCGTATCAAGTTTGCCAATAAGAATGATAACAATCGAAAAGAATCAACTTTTTGGGTGAAAGATTGTGATTTTATTCGTTTGAAATCTCTGTCGTTAGGATATTCTTTCTCAGGAGAAACATTAAAGAAAATGAAACTCTCCTCAGCCAGTCTTTCTCTTCAGGGAAGTAACCTGTTTACGTGGTCTACATTGAAGGACATGGATCCGGAATCTCTACGTGGATATCCGATACAGCGCTCTTATGGTGTAACATTGAGTTTAGGTTTTTAAATAGAATATTTCACAATAAAAACAGAAAGAGTATGCAGTTGAGAAAATATATAATATCTTTTTTATTCTTAGGAGGGACGTTCGGTTTCTCCGGATGTGACGGTATATTCCGTGATATTCCTAATGATAAGTTATCTCAGGAATCTATCTGGGGAAGCCAGTTACTACTTGATGAATATGTACTACCATGGTATCGTAACATGAGTAATGGCTTTTCTGTTTATATGCCTTCCACCGCTCTCCTGAAAGGAGCATGCCGTGATTATCTTCCTTGGTATGGAGATCAGATTACTATTAGTAAATCAGACTGGTATAATACAGCGTATGGGGATATTCTGAAAAGTACTCCGGCGGAAGTAACACGTAGAGGGCTTGTGAATTGGACCAATTACTATACACGTATTCAGTCTATTAATCTTTTGTTTGAGAATCAGGATAAGATTCGTAACGGTGATCATAAAAAGCGTGTGTTGGGTGAAGCACATTTCTTTCGTGCTTATTACTATTACATGTTGCTTCGTCAGTTTGGAGGTGTTTTATTGTTAAAAAACAATTATGATCCTTTGTATGATGGTACAAAGTTTCCCCGTGCTTCTTATGAAGAGATGGTAAACTTTATTGCCGAAGAGGCTGACTTGGCTGCTTCTCTTTTATCTGAGAAATTGGAGACTTCCGATATCGGACGTGCTACCAGAGGAGCTGCTTTGATGTTAAAGGCTAAAACTTATTTTTGGGCAGCCAGCAAAATATATCAGAATCAGGAGAAGTCATACCTCGGATTTCCGGATGATCGTTCGGATGCTATGTTGACAGCGGCAGCCAAGGCGTATGATGAACTGATGAAGTTGCCTTATTCGTTGATACAGATTACCGGATCAACACAAGATCAGATAAAGGAGCAGTATCGACAGATCTTTTTAACAAAGAATAGTCAGGAATCAATTTGGGAAGTACAGCACTCTAACGATGGTGATTTCTCGAATGGATTCGGACATAAGCTCGACCGGGAATCGGTTTCACCTTATTATGGAGGAACGGTGGCTGCTTATTCGCCTACCCAGAACCATGTAGATGAATATGGTATGCGTGATGGCAAAGCGTATGATGCCAAACATCCGTATGATAATCGGGATTATCGTTTTTATGCAAATGTGTTGTATGATGGTTGTAGTTTCCGGGGACGCGTGATGGAGATTCATTATAATAAGGTAAATGGCAAGGAAGTGGCGGGTGAAGATTTGACACCGTATGGAACTTCTGAAACGGCTGCTGTAACAAAAACCGGTTATTATTTAGGAAAGTTTGTAGATGAAACTCAGAAGATCGATAATGATGAGTCTTATGCGAGTAAGCAGAACTACATCATCTGGCGTTATGCAGAAGTGTTATTGGATTATGCCGAAATAGATTTTTTACAGAATCGGGTGGATGATGCATTAGATAAAGTAAATCAGATTCGCCGTCGTGTTCATATGGATGAATTGCCGAGTCTTACTTGGGATCAACTGGTGAATGAACGTCGTGTAGAAATGGCTTTTGAAGAAACGACTTATTGGGATTTGCTTCGTTGGGGAGTTGCTGTCGAAAAGATGAGTGGTGCTACCAATCCGTTAAAGGCTATGAAGATAGTAAAAGAAGAAGGAAAAGACCCTGTTTATCAGATTTCAAATATGAACAAATATCCTAAGCGTGTACGTGAGTTCCGTCAGATGCAGTATTACTTGCCGATACCATGGGACGAAGTACGTTATCATGGCATTGAGCAAAATCCTGAGTGGTATGAAGTTTAATACAAATCAATAACATTATTAACTAAAAAGAAAATTGTATGAGAAGGAAAATTACGACATTATTAATGGCTTTTGGAGCAATATTATTTGCAAATGCGCAAGAGTATAATTTGTTTGATCCTGCTGATGTTGATGCAAATGGTTGGATTTGGTTTGACACACAAGAGAAGATAGATAAGTACATCGGTCAGGCAAATAATGAGGATGGAAAGATAGATCCGGATGGGAAGATTATCCAATTAATCTGTGCGGACTTTGGAGATTATGAGGATACTACTGTTGATTCAGAAGTAAAAGGAGCTGGTACAGATAAAGAAATTGGAGGAGAAAAAGCAAAGACGGGTGCTATTGTTACGGCGAGCTCCAGTGCGGGTATGACTGCAAATGGTGGTGGATTTGTTGTACGTATGCCGTCATGTGTCTCTTTTAACTTATTTGTATCAAGTGGAGTGACAACTTATGTTCGTATGCTAGGAACTACAGATCAAAGCAAAAGCTTTAAAGACTATTCGATTGTTTCGGCTGCTTTTACAACCATATTTAAGCCATTAATGAGTGGTGGTGGTCAGAAAGAGTGGACTCAGATTGAGACTTTAGATAATGGGGATGAACCTCATTTTAAGTTAAAATCAGATGCTCCTATGTATGCACGATTCGAATCATTAACGAAAGCCCCTCTTTACATCCATGGTATGAAAGTACTTACTTCTACCAAACCGACCGGTATCTACAACCAATCTGCTAATGCTGAAATAGCATTTGATGGTACTGTGTTGTCTTTAGGTGAGGTTGCCGATATACAGATTTACACTACTGCCGGCACATTGGCTGCATCCGCTACCACAAACGAGATGAATCTGTCTCCTTTGGAAAAAGGTATCTATGTAGTAAAGGCAAAAATGGGTACTACCGAACGTACTAAGAAGATCGTCATCCGCTGATAATTCTATGGGGAAGCGTTTGCTTATTTTCATCCTTTTGATGAGATAGCGACTGCTTCCCTCTTTTATTTACTATAATTAATGTAAAACGATGAAGAGATATATTATTCTTTGGTTCGTTGTTTTATTCTTTCCGATCCTATTGTCGGCTGCCGAAAAGAATAAGGGTGAGTTGAGCAATCTGGTTTGTTTTCTGAGTTTTGCCGATGAAGAGAACAATGAGCAATTTGACAAGCCCATCAGTTACTATGAAGCGATGTTTAATGCTGATGCTGCAGGAGTAAATTCGGTATATAACTATTTTCGTGAAGCCTCCTACGACCAGCTTTTCTGGAAAAGTGCTTTCTTCCCGAAAGCGAATGGTGCGCAAATTCTTTCTTATAGAGCAAAAAATGAACGTGGATATTATCGAGAGAAAGGTAGTATCAATGAACAAGGATATAGCAATGAAACCGAGAAAGCTGCACGCGAACAGGCTCTGATAAAAGAACTGGCTGCTTATCTCTCTGAGAATCTACCTGATGATATAGTAATCGATGCTAATAATGATGGATTGCTTGATAATATCTGTATTATCGTAAGTGGGAATTCCGAATTGGGTGCCAGGCATTTACTTTGGCCGCACCGTTCGGACTTGGCATTGCCCGACGAGAAGGCTATTTATGTAAAAGGCAAAAAGATAGTAGGTTATCTGATGGTATTTAATGATGCCAACGGGTGGAGTTCTTTGAGTCCTGTACCTTTGAATACAGGTGTGCTTTGTCATGAAATGTCTCACACATTAGGTACCTATGACCTTTATCATGTGAATGACGACCTGAATCCGGTAGGGGTGTGGGATCTGATGTCCGACAACCTGAAGACTCCCCAGCAGATGAGTACATATACCAAATACCGTTACTGCAAATGGATTGACGAAATTCCCGAAATATCCACTCCGGGTACATATACGTTGAATCCTGTGGGAGGCAGTAGTAAAGAGAATATTGCTTATAAAATAAAGCCTACCGGTTCCGATGAATATTTTATTGTAGAGTATCGGAAAAAAGCCGGGACTTTTGATATTGGTCTGCCTTCCTCCGGTTTGCTGGTTTATCGTATTAACCCTAATGTGACAGGTGGAAATCTGAACTATAATGGAACCACTCGTCTGGACGAACAATACCTTTTCCGTCCGGGAGGAACAACCAAACTTGATGGTGACATAAACAAAGCAGCTTTCAGTACTGAAAGCGGACGCACTTCTTTGGGGGGAACTGCTGATTTTAAGCCTTTCTATAGTGATGGGAAAGAGGCTAAATTCGCGTTGGCGAATATATCTTCCTGTGGCGAGACGATCTCTTTTGATTTGCTGGAGCTGATGCCTCAGATTTATATCCCGAAACCGGATGTAGCTTTGGGTGGTGCTGCTGAGAGTACTGTTGAAGTGAACGTTGAGGCAGATGTTGCCTGGAAGGCTGTAGATATACCCGATTGGCTGACTGTTACCCCTCTTCAGGGTGAAGCGGGTAAGTCGACTCTCATTTTGCAGGCTAAATCTGCGAATGAAAATGCACAGCTGCGCACTGCTGCCTTTCATTTACAAGGAGTGGAGGATGTTTCTATTACCGCTTCAGTAAATGTTTCACAGCGTTCCAATCTCATACAGTCCCCCTCTGCTTTGACCGCCAAAGTGGAAGGAAATGCCATTGTTTTGTCATGGGTAGCTCCACACGAAGGTACTCCGGCTTTGGTGGAAGATTTTGAAGATTCGCAGAGTCTGGCTAAGTGGACAATAAAGAATGAAGGTGATCGGGGATGGGTATGGAAAAAGTCTGAAAAATATGCAGAACCCTATACCGGAAATTATTCAATGCGTCTGTTGGATGCCTGGGAGGATATCCATCAGGATGAATATCTGATATCTCCTTCTTTTTCAAAAGGTAAGTCGCTGACATTCTATTCTAAGTCTACAGCTCCTCAGAAGAATAATCCCGCTAATTTTTATTATGTAGAAGTGAGTTCGGATGGGGGTATAACCTGGGAGAAAATATGGGATTTGAAAACAGATTGTTCCGTTGTGAATAAATATACCCGGGTTGATATCGACTTATCTCCTTATATGTCTGATGATATGAAAATTGCTTTTCATGCATATGATACCAATCAGATGGGGCTGTCTTACTGGTGGCATGTAGACGATGTTACTGTTTATCCGCAGGTAGAGCATTCTATCATAACCGGCTATGCGATTTATAGAAACGGAGAGAAGATTGGCACTGCCACAACTTCTACTTTTACAGATACCGCTCCGCTTTCAGGAGAAAACGTATATACGGTTCGCGCTGAAGGCTCTTTTGGCGATACGCCGGACTCTGAATCGGTAACGGTTTCATATACAGGGACAGGTATCTGTACTCCTTCTGCTTCATTGTCAGAGGTAACTATGTCGTACCGGCAAGGCGTGCTTCATCTGGAAAGTGAGAATGCAATCAAGAATTTAATCATGTATTCTCTTGATGGAAAACCGGTATTGAATATTGCTCCCGGAAGGAAATCTTATGATACTGATGTGCGACATTTAGCTGCCGGAATGTATATTGCTTACGTGCTGACAGAAGGTGGTAGTCGTCCGTCGATATTAAAATTGTTGATAGAATAACTCTCTCTTAAATAAGTTTCTCTCTCATCTTCCATTGTTTGAATGTTGCTACTTATCAGCTGTTTAAATGGTGGAAGATGTTTTATTTTCATATGAAAACACTTTGTTTCTTTATATTGAGAATATTTTCTCATCCTATTGAAACAAATACTCTCAAACCTGTTGAGAAAATATTCTCAACGTATTGAAACAAGTTTCTCAAAGCGTTGAGAAAACTTTCTCAACCTATGGATACACTTTGAGACACACTGAAAAGTTTTTATCATAAAAACATGATCTGCCATGCAACCTTTCGCATACTGTTTGCGTCTTATAGATATTACAAACTACTTAAATGAAAAAAATATGAATATGAGAGGATTTATTGGAATGATTACTTTGTTTTCATTCTTGCTGACTACAACAACAGCTTGTTCCCAGATTAACCGTGTAAAAGCAAACGGAACGTATAAAACAAAAAATATCAAAATCGGAAGTTTCGACAAGATAAACCTTCAGGGAAGTCCGACAGTTATTTATACGCAGTCTACTGATAATAAATCAACTTTAGAGATTTACGGGTCGGATAATATTCTCAACCTGGTAGAGTGTACAGTATCTGATGGCACACTGTTTGTCTCTTTCAAGAAAGGTACAAATATTGAGTTTGGTAAAGAGGGAAGATTAAAAATAATGGCTTCCAGCCCCATGTTGAAAGATGTGTTATTGCAAGGATCAGGAGATGTAGTCTTAAATAATAAAGTGAAGTCAGATCGTCTATCCCTTACTCTGAAAGGTTCCGGAGATATCAATGCCGGGGAAATCGTTTGTACGAATGCTTTTTCGGCAACTCTGCAAGGTTCCGGTGACATTTCTGTCAAAAACAGTATCAATGCAGGGAATGTAGATTTGAATTTATCCGGCTCCGGTGATCTGGATATATATAACCTGACGGCTAAGTCTACTACGGCAATTCTTCATGGATCAGGAGACCTGAAGGTGAAAGGTACCAATGTAGCTGGGGATGTAACAGTCAACCTGTCCGGCTCCGGTGATCTGGATTTTGTGGGGATACAGGGAGAGACCGTAAAGGCTGAATTGCAAGGCTCCGGTGATTTGAAGGTAGCAGGTACGGCACAACGGGCTGTATTATCATTACGCAATTCCGGCGATCTGAATGCGAAAGACCTGAAAGCTGTTGATGTAGATGCAAGTGTAGATGGCTCCGGTTCTATTTCCTGTTATGTTTCCGGTACACTAAAATGCAATATATCCGGAAGTGGTGATATTGGCTATAAAGGCAGTCCGGTTAATATCCAATCGAACGGTAAACGCAATCCGCGCAAATTGTAAGACGAATGTCTGAATAACTTAAATATCTGAATATTAGCCGTCGTGAGACGGCTTTTTTATACTAAACTTTGGTTAGTCACGAAAAATGTTTTATCTTTGCGCCCGATTTATAGAATAATATAATGTCTTATTTAATTAAAGTATCTCTAAACAATTAATTATTAATGGAAAACTTAAAGAACATTGCTCCTGTTGAAGACTTCAACTGGGATGCGTATGAAAATGGCGAATCATTCGCTGGCGCCAGCCAAGAGGAACTCGAAAAAGCTTATGACAGTACGCTTAACAAAGTGAACGACCGTGAGGTTGTTGACGGAACTGTAATCGCAATGAACAAGCGTGAAGTCGTTGTGAACATCGGTTACAAATCAGACGGTATCATTCCTTTGAATGAATTCCGTTACAATCCTGACTTGAAAATTGGTGATACTGTAGAAGTATACATCGAAAATCAGGAAGACAAAAAAGGACAGTTGGTTCTGTCTCACAGAAAAGCTCGTGCTACCCGTTCTTGGGATCGCGTTAATGCTGCTCTGGAAAACGAAGAAATTATCAAGGGTTACATCAAGTGCCGCACTAAGGGTGGTATGATCGTAGACGTATTCGGTATCGAAGCATTCTTGCCGGGTTCTCAGATCGACGTTAAACCGATCCGCGACTATGATGTATTCGTTGGAAAAACAATGGAATTCAAAGTTGTTAAAATCAACCAGGAATTCAAAAACGTTGTTGTATCTCACAAAGCTCTTATCGAAGCTGAACTGGAACAACAGAAGAAAGAAATTATCGGTAAGCTCGAAAAAGGACAAGTTCTTGAAGGAACCGTTAAAAACATCACTTCTTATGGTGTATTCATCGACCTGGGTGGCGTAGACGGATTGATCCACATCACTGACCTTTCATGGGGCCGCGTAAGCGATCCGAAAGAGGTGGTTGAACTCGATCAGAAGCTCAACGTTGTTATCCTCGACTTCGATGACGAAAAGAAACGTATTGCTTTGGGTCTGAAGCAACTTACTCCGCACCCATGGGATGCACTTGATCCTGACTTGAAGGTAGGTGACCACGTGAAGGGTAAAGTGGTTGTTATGGCTGACTACGGTGCATTCATTGAAATTGCTGCCGGTGTTGAAGGGCTGATCCACGTATCTGAAATGTCATGGTCACAGCACCTGCGTTCTGCTCAGGACTTCATGAAAGTGGGCGACGAAGTAGAAGCTGTTGTATTGACTCTGGACCGTGAAGAACGTAAAATGTCTTTGGGTATCAAACAATTGAAACAAGATCCATGGGAAACTATCGAAGATAAGTATCCTGTAGGTTCTAAGCATACTGCAAAAGTTCGTAACTTCACTAACTTCGGTGTATTTGTAGAAATCGAAGAAGGTGTTGACGGATTGATCCACATCTCTGACCTGTCTTGGACTAAGAAGGTAAAACACCCATCAGAATTTACTCAGATTGGTGCTGATATCGAAGTTCAGGTATTGGAAATCGACAAAGAAAACCGTCGTTTGAGCCTTGGTCACAAACAACTCGAAGAAAATCCTTGGGATGTATTCGAAACAGTATTTACTGTAGGTTCAGTACACGAAGGAACAATCATCGAAATGTTGGATAAGGGCGCTGTAGTTGCTCTGCCTTATGGTGTTGAAGGCTTCGCTACTCCGAAACACCTTGTTAAGGAAGATGGTTCACAGGCTCAGTTGGACGAGAAACTTGAGTTCAAGGTAATCGAATTCAACAAGGATGCTAAGAGAATCATTCTGTCTCACAGCCGTATCTTTGAAGATGTTGCTAAGGCAGAAGAAAGAGCTGAAAAGAAAGCTGCTTCTAATGCAAAGAAGACTTCTGCTAAGAAAGAAGATGCTCCGATGATTCAGAATCAGGCTGCTTCTACAACTCTGGGTGACATCGATGCTTTGGCTGCTTTGAAAGAACAGTTGGAAGGTAAGAATTAATTCGATTAATTCTATAATATTTTTAGAAAGGGTATCAGTTCGCTGATACCCTTTTTCTTTTTATCTTTGCATCAAAACGAAAATAAGCTGCATCCTGGCATAAAAAATGAACAGGTTCATTTTATTCTGCTCTCGGTTTGCATTATCTTTGTCTCTGTTATGGAGAAATTTGAATTACATATATTGGGCTGTGGCTCTGCGTTGCCTACTACACGGCATTTTGCGACTTCACAGGTAGTGAACCTGCGTGACAAACTTTTTATGATAGATTGTGGCGAAGGGTCACAGATGCAACTTCGTAAATCCCGGTTGAAGTTTTCCCGGTTGAATCACATCTTTATTTCTCATTTGCATGGCGATCATTGTTTTGGCCTGATGGGGCTTATTTCTACTTTCGGATTGTTAGGACGTACGGCAGAACTCCATATTCATTCTCCTAAAGGGTTGGAAGAATTGTTTTCTCCGCTACTGGCCTTTTTCTGTAAGAACATGAGTTATCAGGTTGTTTTTCATGAATTTGATACGAAAGAGCCTGTGTTGATCTATGAAGATCGTTCCATGACTGTTACGACAATTCCTTTACAACACCGCATTCCTTGCTGCGGTTTCCTGTTTGCTGAGAAACCTCGTCCCAATCACATCATCAGGGAGATGGTTGATTTCTATCAGGTACCGGTCTACGAACTAAACCGCATTAAGAACGGGGCTGATTTTGTAACTCCGGAAGGAGAAGTGATAGCCAATGATCGTCTCACACGCCCTTCTGAGCCCGTTCGAAAATATGCTTATTGTTCTGATACTATCTATCGGAAAGAGATAGCCCGTCAGATTGCCGGTGTTGATCTCCTGTTTCATGAAGCTACATTTGCTCAGACTGATTTGCCCAGAGCCAAAGAGACATTTCATACTACTGCTTCTCAGGCAGCCCGGCTCGCTCTGGATGCAGGAGTAAAGCAACTTGTCATCGGGCACTTTTCGGCACGTTATGAGAATGAACAGGTCTTGCTGGAAGAAGCCGCTGCTGTTTTTCCAAATACTATCCTGGCTAAGGAGAACCTCTGCATCAATCTGTGACAACTTTCAGGCGTAAAGTTTGTTTTATAGGGAGGAACAACGTATATTTGTACTGAATAAACAGAATCGGATACATACCAGATGAAAAGGTTATTTTTCTACTTTTTCTTTGCTCTGACTCTCCTGCCTTTTTCCACAATGACGGCGCAGGAAGGGCGTAAAGCGGAAACTGTTCAGAGTGAGCAGTCTTCTCTTACATTGACTGTGTCCGGTACTACAGTGCGCGTTCAGAATGCTACCCCTGGTTCTTTGATGGAAGTATACAATATTCTTGGAGTGAAGGTCACCTCAGTGCGTATTGATACAGTTGATAAATCAGTGACTTTAAATCTTCCGAAGGGATATTATATCTTTAAAATAGGTGATATAGTGAGGAAAGTAGTAATAAAATAAAGAGATGGATGATGAAGCGGATCGTATTAAGCTTTCTTATTCTACTCGTGGTGGTATCTGCCTGTAAGGAAGAGAAACCAAAATCTCCGGTTGTTCTTTCCCTGTCCTCTTTTCATGAATTAGTTCATCCTGCATATTTAATAAATTCTGATAGTATACGTCAATACGTCCGTATAAATTTGTCAAATACTAATGATACGATGGCCTGGGACTCGGCTATGGTGAGTTATTATGCAGCAGATAGTGCAGCATTGTTTTGGATGAAAGATGGCGTAGGGCAATATGCCGATTCGCTCCTTTACTGGTTAGAGAATTCTCATCGGCATGGATTAAATCCGGCACTTTTTAATGTCTCTGATATACGAACCGATCTGGAACGTTTCCGTTCTCTGCAGTTGCATGAAGACGAAACGATCAATCATCTACTGGCACGTTTGGAATACGGGTTGACAAGCTCTTACCTGTTTTATACCTGTGGACTTAAATATGGTTTTATTTCTCCAGTACAACTTCTGAATAATCAGGAAGAGGATGTTAAGAAAAAGAGTGATACTGAAAAACAGAAAGAACCTTACCCCATTCCTTTGAAGGAGTATAGTAAAGAGTTTGCTCTGGAGGCTTTGGCTTCTTTGAGGCAGAATCCTTTTGCTGCTTTTCGCCAGGCTCAGCCCACTTCTCCCTTCTATCTCAGTATGCAGAAAGAATTAGCACGCTTGGATTCTCTAGGAGAGGCCGAATTTGAAGAAATTCCGCTTATTGGTGATACTTTACTGAAAGTGGGAGAGAGGCATCGTATCATACCATTGATTGCCGGTAGATTGATGCAAACCGGAGAACTGAAACAACAATTCTCAGGTGATACATTGACTTCTGCTTTACTGGAGGCGGTAAATCAATTCCGTTTAACGAACCGCCTGTCTGCAGACAATTCTATAGGGACTTATACCATCCGTTATCTCAATCGCCCTCTTACTTACTATAAGAATCATTTGCTGATCAATCTGGAGCGAGCCCGCTGGCAATATAAACCCGAAAAAGGTTCTAAATATGTGATCGGTAATATAGCTGCCTTTATGTTACAGGCTTTTAATGAGGAGGTCGATTCGATTCTTGAGATGCGTATTTGCTGTGGTTCAGTAAGAAATAAAACTCCTTTGCTTTACAGTAAGATTTACTACATGGAGTTGAATCCTTATTGGAATGTTCCCCAAAATATAATACGTAAGGAGATTATTCCGTCTTATCGTCGCGATACTACTTACTTCACCCGAAACCGGATGAAAGTATATGATAAGAATGGAAACCGGGTAAATCCTCATGATATAAAATGGGCTAAATATACAGCAGGCGTACCGTTTACTGTAAAGCAGGACAACAAAGAAGGCAATTCTTTAGGGCGAATTATTTTCCGTTTCCCCAATCCGTATGCTGTCTATCTGCACGATACTCCTTCCCGTTGGGCCTTTAACCGTTCCAATCGTGCGGTAAGTCATGGTTGTGTAAGGTTGGAGAGAGCGTTGGACTTTGCCTTTTTCTTATTGGAAAAGCCGGACGAACTGTTGGAAGATCGCATTCGTATTGCCATGGACATAGCTCCGAAGAGCGATGAAGGCAAAAAACTGAACCGGAGCGAAGCATACCGGGAACTTAAGCATTATAGTCTGAAGGAAGCTATTCCTCTGTTCCTGGATTATCAAACCATGTATCTGGCTGCCGATGGCAAGCTCAGTTACTGTGATGATATTTACAAATATGATGACCCTTTGCTTGAAGCATTGAATAAATTGAACCATAAATAAGCATAACATACAGAATACTAATAACCTTATGAATTCTTATAAAGAACGAGAGGTTTTAAGGCTCCTTCAGGACGAAGGTACACAACGAAAAGGATTTGAAATGATTGTGTCGCAATATAGCGAACAATTATATTGGCAGATTCGCCGGATGGTACTTTCTCATGATGACGCAAATGACCTTCTTCAAAATACGTTTGTCAAGGCATGGATGAACATCGACTATTTCCGGGCAGAAGCGAAGCTATCTACCTGGCTTTATCGCATTGCCCTGAACGAATGTATTACTTTTCTGAATAAGCAGCGTGCTATGAATACCGTAGCCATCGACGATCCGGAAGCTGCTGTCGTGGAGAGGCTGGAAAGTGATCCCTATTTTTCCGGTGATCAGGCACAGCTTATGTTGCAAAAAGCCTTATTGTCACTGCCGGAGAAACAACGCATGGTTTTCAATCTGAAATATTACCAGGAGATGAAGTATGAAGAGATGTCGGAGATCTTTGGTACCTCTGTAGGAGCATTGAAAGCATCCTATCATCATGCAGTGAAGAAAATCGAAAAGTTTTTGGAAGGTGTTGATTAAACCTTTTAAATCATTAAATGTCTAAGAAAAAGAGAGGAGAAGATTATATGAAAGAAGAAGATGAAATATTGAAGAAAGTAGGTACAGGCAATGCCTTTAAGGTGCCTGATGGATACTTTGAGAATCTTACTTCAGAAGTGATGAACATGCTTCCCGAAAAGGAAAAATCTGCCTTTGAAGTGAAAAAAACGACGAAGTGGGACAAAATTAAGCCATTGGCCTATATGGCGGCAATGTTTGTCGGAGCTGCATTTATTATTCGTATTGCATCGGTAAACTATAAACCTGAGGCTACAGAAATGGCTGTGATGGAGACGGTAGAGGTTGATAGTGATTCTGATGAGTATATTAATGCTGTGCTCGAAGGTTCGATGATGGACGATTATTCATTGTATGTATATCTCACTGATGCCAGTGTGGAATAAAATAAATTAAACTGATTTTATAAAAATGAAAAGACTGATTATTCTGCTGTTTATCATTTGCGGCTTTACTCCTTTGTTGTGGGCTATGGATGGGTGCAACCAACAACGTCTGTCACCGGAAGAATTCCGTGCCAAGCAGAAGGCATTCATTATTGAGAAAGCTGGTTTGAACAAAGAAGAAGCAGCAAAGTTCTTTCCTGTATACTTTGAGCTTCAGGATAAAAAGAAAGCGTTGAATGATAAGGCTTGGGGGTTACTTCGTAAAGGAAAAGATGATAAAACGACAGAGGCTCAGTATGCTGAAATTCTGAAAGGTGTATATGATGCCCGTTCAGCTTCGGACAAGCTGGAAAGAGATTATTACGAGAAATTCAAGAAAATCTTATCGAATAAGAAAATTTATATGGTGCAGAAAGCCGAAATGCGTTTTCACAGGGAACTGCTGAAAAATGCAAACCGAAAAGATAAATAACCCTTATTTAGTTGAGAGTTAAAAGTTGAAAGTTACTATGTGGCATAACAGCGCAGCTAACTTTCAACTTTCAATTTTCAACTTTTACCTCTCAAGCTTTTTTGCTTCGTTCCAGATACGGTCCATTTCCTCGAGTGACATGTCTTTAAGGCTTTTACCCTCTTTGATCGTGTGTTCTTCCAGATAATTGAATCGACGGATAAACTTCTGATTCGTAAGCTCCAGTGCATTATCCGGGTTGATTTTGTATAAGCGGGCAGCATTGATAAGACTGAACATTACATCGCCGAATTCTGCTTCCGCTTTGACCTTGTCCATATTGGCTACCTCTTCCTGAAATTCTGCAATTTCTTCTTTTACTTTATCCCACACCTGTTCTTTTTCTTCCCAATCGAAACCTACATTCCGGGCTTTGTCTTGTATACGATAAGCTTTTATTAAAGAGGGCAGGGCGGATGGTACGCCACTAAGCACCGTTTTATTGCCGTCTTTCTCCTTTAATTTCAATTGTTCCCAGTTCTCAGAAACTTGTCCGGCGGTTTCGGCTTTTACTTCTCCGAATACATGAGGATGACGGAAGATTAATTTCTCACAGAGCTTGTCACATACATCCTTTATGTCAAAGTCTCCTGTTTCCGAACCTATCTTGGCATAAAAAGCCACGTGCAGCAGCACATCTCCCAACTCTTTACAGATATCCTTCTTATCATCGCGCATCAGAGCGTCACAGAGTTCATAAGTCTCCTCAATCGTATTAGGGCGTAAACTTTCATTAGTCTGTTTACGATCCCACGGGCATTTTACGCGTAACTCGTCCAATATGTCCAGGAAGCGGCCGAAGGCTTCCATTTGTTCTTTTCTTGAATGCATCTTTTCTTTTATATAAGAAATATTAGAGTCTATATAATTTCTTGCAAAGATAGAGAAATTCGAGGCAAAGTATTCTTCTTTTAGTTTGTTTTGTTTCATTTGTGCTTTAGGCTGGTTTATGCAGGAACTGCCAAAGAATATGGTGTGACGAGCCTTTATAAGGCCATTTTTTATTAACTTTACCGCTAAAATTTTAAGACTATGTTTCATAAACTTGTAGCGATAGAACCGGTAAGCCTGGTTCCTTCAGCAGAAAAAGCATTGCATTCTTTTGCAAATGAAGTTATTATGTATTCCGATATACCGGAGGGAGATGATGAAGTTGCAGCCCGTATTGGTGATGCCGATGCTGTACTTTTAAGTTATACTTCCCGGATAAACCGGTATACATTGGAGAAATGCCCTAATGTTAAGTATATCGGCATGTGTTGTTCACTCTATTCTCCGGAAAGTGCTAATGTAGATATTCGTTATGCCAACCAACAGGGGATTACGGTAACGGGTATCCGCGATTATGGTGATGAAGGAGTGGTAGAGTATGTGATTAGTGAACTGGTACGTTGTTTGCATGGATTCGGGCAGGAACCATGGGATGGTATGGCACGTGAGATTACCGGATTGAAGGTTGGTGTTGTGGGGCTTGGTAAGTCCGGTGGCATGATAGCAGATGCATTGAATTTTCTGGGTGCTGATATTGCTTATTATGCCCGCAGTGAGAAAAAGGAAGCTGCAGCCAAAGGATATCGTTTCATGCCGTTAAATGAGCTTCTTACTCAGAGCGAAGTAGTTTTTTGTTGTCTCAACAAAAATACAGTTCTATTACATGATGCTGAATTCAAAGCGCTTGGAAACAAAAAGATATTGTTCAATACCGGCTTATCACCGGCATGGGATGAATCTGCCTTTGCACAATGGCTCGAAGGAGATAATCTTTGTTTTTGTGATACGGTAGGTGCATTGGGAGGCACACAGTATCTCAATCATCCGCATGTGCGTTGTATGCAGGTATCAACAGGGCGCACCCGCCAGGCGTTTGACCGCCTGAGCGAGAAAGTGCTTGCCAATCTGTCAGAATACAATGGGTGAGGTTATATTGATCAGGGTGTTCACTACAGACCACCCTGCAATATCGGACGTAGCGCTGTACACCTCTACTACAGCATGTACCTGATCATTTTTTATTTCAACCTTTTGAGTATCTCCCACGAATCCGGGGGTGGATTGTATGGATACCTGCATATTCTCCGGACCAACAGAGGCCAGTGAGGCAGCAACTGCTACATTGACTTTGGTTGGAAACATACCTATTGCTTCTGTTGCATTTCCGGAAAAGACGATGCGTTGCTCTGTCTGTAAAGTTTCATCGTATACGGCCGTACCTTTCAATGCATTCGGACCTTTCTCGTTGAAGAAACGGGCAGAAGCATTTCCCATTAAGAAAGCAGTCCTTAAAACATCAAATCCTCCGGTAGCTCCGGATACAGGGTATACACGTGTACCATTCTCCCTGGCTGTTTTCTTCACTTCCTCATAAAAGGTGGTATCTGCCAAAGCACCGATAGACAAGGTGATGATGGAAGTACCGTTTTTTAACGCAGGCAAAGCAAGTGCTTTCATAGCACTGGGAGAAGCTGACTCCACAAGATAGTCGGGTTTCAAACCGAGCAGCTCTTCCAGAGTAGCACAGGCGGCACAGGGTTTTCCATACTGCTGCATTTTAGTTACAATACGTTCGGCTTTTGATGCCGTACGCGAATAAACACCTACCAGATCATAATCGGGTAATAATCCATTGACAACTGCATCCGCAACGATTTCAGCAAGTCGTCCACATCCTACAATTACTAATTTTTTCATACGGCAAAGATACAGCTTTTAAGCATATAATCTATAATGTATATATCTACCTGTTTGTTGATTTATCGTTTTTCGGTTTGGTAATCCCGGTATGAGATTAAGAGTCCTACTACTTCCGAATAGTTTTTGCGTCCGCTTTCTATTTTGTTTCCTTTGAGGTAAAGGTCGTATATCCAGTCTTGGATATTGCCAACCAGAGGACTGTATTTCGCCATCCAGTATTCCTGATTAGAGCGGGCAAGTTCAATGATTTCCGGTCGGATACGTTTGAATAGTTCATTGTATTCTTCTTCTGTCATGAGTCGGCGTGCATTGCCCAGAATATGACTCAGGACAGAGAAATAACCACTGAAACGGATACTTTCCACTTGCGAACGTGTACATACCTGATATGCATAAAAGTTGGCTTCGGCTTCGCTGGTGATGCCCAGCAAATGGGCAAGTTCATGCGTATATGTTGCCGGATACTGGGAAGGGAGTAAATCGCCGTTCAGCGTGAATTCACAAAAGAAAGGTCCCATACTGCCACTCACACCAACCATCGATATGAATGGAGTGAATAGCATTGTTTTTACTTTGGGCGAATCAGATGGAGGTAGATGTACGCCTAATGTATCACTGATTTGCCGGTATCCTTTGACTGCTTCCCGACAGATAATATCCTTGTTTATTTCTGTAACAGGGACATAAGAATCATTCAGATGTTCAATGTATTCGTCCACAAATGCTTTGAATTTATCGGGGGTATAGGCAACATAGGGAATGTTTGTACGTTCGTAAAAGTTCTTTTGCGAATAATTCAGCCCCCATGCAAGGTAAAACCATACATATACCCACAAAAGATATTCACCGTCACGTAATAAAATCTTTTTCCAGGGATATTTTTTTATCCGTCCGTAAATAGGATAGAGGATGACACCGGTAATACTGAGAAATATGAATAAATCGCCTATGGCAAAAGGAAACAAACGTGAGAACGAAGACAGACAAAACGAAATAACCGGGTATACGGACCGGGCATAGCCCTCACCCATCGCCGGAATAAGCTGAGTGGTCCAGATAAGTAACAGGAGAGTTCCCAGAATGATATAGCGTATCTTTTGTTTTCGCTTCATAGTCAAATTTCTTTTATAGGACAAAAATATGTATTAATTGAATGCCGTGCAGAAAATTACCTCTATATTTGCGAAATTTCTGTTAATAAACAAATTTATATATCAATAACACACACACATTGATTATGGCTAATACAGAGGGAATAGAAAGCTATTGTCGCAATTGCGTATCACGTGATTTCGTGATGGGACGTGGACTCGTCTGTAAACGTACGGGAACATTACCGGACTTTGAAGATGCTTGTGAAAATTTTCAAAAAGATGAAGAATTGGAAAAGATAGCACCCACTCCGGATCCGGAAATATTTTCTGCAGTGCTGAGCAGAGAGCAGCTACTGGCAGAAGAAAATCTTCCGAAGGCGGTATTGTGGGGAACGGGGGCTTGTCTTTTAGGAGCTGTTGCCTGGGGATTGGTTTCTGTTTCCACTGGCTATCAGATTGGCTATATGGCTATTGGTATCGGTTTCATTGTTGGATTGGCTATGCGCAGGGGAAAGGGAGTGCGTCCTGTTTTCGGAATCATTGGAGCAGCTCTGGCTTTGTTGAGTTGCATTTTAGGAGATTTCTTTTCTATTATAGGCTATGTAGCTAAAGAATATAGTTTATCTTATATGGAGGCACTGGCGGAAACAGATTTTAAAGCAGTATTCTCGGTAATGGCCGAAAATATAGTTTCTGCTACTGCTCTATTTTACGGAATAGCACTTTACGAAGGCTATAAACTCTCTTTCCGTGTACAGAAACAGCCGGAGAGTGGTAAGATTTGAATTTAAATTATTAATTTTGCATCCATTATTCGCAATAAATTAAACATATAGAAATATAACATGGAATTAGCAAGTAAGTACAATCCCGCTGACGTGGAGGGAAAGTGGTACCAGTATTGGTTGGATCACAAATTATTTAGTTCAAAACCCGATGGTCGTGAACCTTACACCATCGTCATTCCTCCTCCTAACGTCACTGGTGTGTTACACATGGGACACATGCTTAATAATACCATTCAGGATATTCTTGTTCGCCGTGCCCGTATGGAAGGTAAAAATGCCTGTTGGGTACCGGGAACAGATCATGCCTCTATTGCAACTGAAGCCAAGGTGGTAAACAGACTTGCAGCGGAAGGAATCAAAAAGACGGATCTGACCCGTGACGAATTTCTCAAACATGCCTGGGCATGGACCGAAGAGCACGGTGGTATTATCCTGAAACAGCTTCGTAAACTCGGAGCATCTTGCGACTGGGATCGTACCGCATTTACTATGGATGAAAAACGTAGCGAAAGTGTACTGAAGGTTTTCGTAGATCTTTATAATAAGGGACTTATTTACCGGGGAGTTCGTATGGTGAACTGGGACCCGAAAGCATTGACTGCCCTCTCTGATGAAGAGGTGATTTATAAAGAAGAACATGGAAAACTTTATTATTTGCGCTATAAAGTAGAAGGAGATCCGGAAGGTCGTTATGCGGTGGTTGCTACTACTCGTCCGGAAACAATTATGGGTGATACGGCTATGTGTATCAATCCTGCCGATCCTAAAAATACTTGGTTGAAAGGTAAAAAAGTAATCGTACCGTTGGTAGGGCGCGTTATTCCGGTGATCGAAGATGATTACGTAGATATCGAATTCGGTACGGGTTGTCTGAAAGTGACTCCGGCACATGATGTGAACGACTATATGCTGGGCGAAAAATACAATTTGCCGAGTATTGATATTTTCAATGATAACGGAACATTAAGTGAAGCTGCCGGTATGTATATCGGTATGGATCGTTTTGATGTTCGTAAGCAGATAGAGAAAGATCTTGAAGCTGCCGGATTGCTTGAAAAGACAGAGGCTTATACGAATAAGGTAGGTTATTCAGAGCGTACGAATGTAGTGATTGAACCGAAACTGTCTATGCAGTGGTTCCTTAAGATGCAGCACTTTGCAGAGATGGCGTTGCCACCTGTAATGAATGACGAACTGAAATTTTATCCTCCCAAGTATAAAAATACTTACCGGCACTGGATGGAAAACATAAAAGACTGGTGTATCAGCCGTCAGTTGTGGTGGGGACATCGTATTCCGGCTTACTTTTTACCTGAGGGTGGCTATGTGGTAGCTGCTACAGACGAGGAAGCATTGAAACTTGCCAAAGAAAAAACTGGAAATAATGCATTGACTCTGGCCGATATCCGTCAGGATGAAGATTGTCTGGATACTTGGTTCTCTTCCTGGTTGTGGCCTATTTCATTGTTTGATGGTATTAATAATCCGGGTAACAAAGAGATTGAGTATTACTATCCTACAAGTGACCTTGTTACAGGTCCGGATATTATTTTCTTCTGGGTAGCCCGCATGATTATGGCCGGTTATGAATATGAAGGAAAGATGCCGTTTAAGAATGTATATTTTACTGGTATCGTTCGTGATAAGTTAGGGCGCAAAATGTCTAAATCATTGGGCAATTCACCCGATCCATTGGAACTAATTGAAAAATACGGCGCCGATGGGGTACGTATGGGTATGATGCTTGCGGCTCCTGCCGGAAACGACATTCTCTTTGATGATGCATTGTGCGAGCAAGGACGTAATTTCTGTAACAAGATATGGAATGCTTTCCGGTTGATCAAAGGATGGAAGGTTGCTGATAATGCTGAAGTTCCCGAAGCGTCCAAGTTGGCTGTCCGCTGGTTTGAGTCCAAACAGAATGAAGTAGCTGCTGAGGTTGCCGATCTGTTTAGCAAATATCGTTTGAGTGAAGCACTTATGGCTGTTTATAAGCTGTTCTGGGATGAGTTCTCTTCCTGGTATCTGGAAATGATTAAGCCGGCTTACGGACAAGCTATTGACCGTGTTACTTTTGATGCTACTATTGGATTCCTGAATAATTTGCTTCATTTGCTTCATCCGTTTATGCCTTTCATTACCGAAGAGTTGTGGCAACAGATGGCCGAACGTAAGGAGGGAGAGAGTCTGATGGTGAATTCTTTATTGTTGAATGGAACCGTTGATGAAGCGTTTATTCAGCAGTTTGAAGTGGTGAAGGAAGTGATCAGTAATATCCGTACGATTCGTTTGCAGAAGAATATTGCACAGAAAGAAGCGCTTGAGTTGCAGGTGATAGGTGAAAATCCGGTTACTGCATTTAATGCTGTGATTATTAAGATTTGTAATCTGTCCGGTATTGCAGTGGTAGAAGCCAAAGCAGAAGGAGCATCTTCATTCATGGTAGGCACTATTGAGTTTGCTGTTCCGCTTGGCAATATGATTGATGTAGAAGCGGAGATCGCTCGTATGGAAGCTGAACTGAAACATAAAGAAGGATTCCTGCAAGGTGTGTTGAAGAAACTTAGTAATGAGAAATTTGTAAATAATGCTCCACCGGCAGTAATTGAGATTGAACGAAAGAAACAGGCAGATGCCGAGAGTATTATTAATTCATTGAAAGAAAGTATTGCTTCTTTAAAGAAAGCATAAACCGATTTTATAGAAGTAGAAAGGCATTCCAAAATATTGGGATGCCTTTCTACTTTTAGTAGCAGATAGGAAATAGATCGCTTTTCGGTATCAGGTTGAGTCTAAAACAAAGTAGTAAAAAATCAAGGGCTGTTCTTTGAGGATTATAGAACAGCCCAATTTTTATTTATTTTAATGCCTTAGACATTTGCTCTATGCACCTCTTTTTTTGCTCCATATTTGGATGAACATACAAGTTGAGAGTCGTGCTAATATTTGAATGCCCAAGAAGTACGCTTACAGTCTTATAATCACATTTACTTTCGATACATCGAGTTGCGAAACTGTGGCGCAGGCCATGAAATTTCAAATCAGATATTCCTAAATCTTTCAAAAAAAGTTTGTAGTAGTTTCGGTATGTCCTGGGTTCTGTCGGTTTTGATTCATTGGTCAGTACAAAGTATGTAGCATTAACCACTTTTTTTAATGGTTTAAGTAGCTTGATTAAATCTCTGGTCATGGGAATGTCTCGAATAGAATTCTTCGTTTTGGGTGTATCTAAAACTAATTCTGTACGTCGCTCAGATTCTTCAATAAGGTATATACGTTGAATTGTTTGCTTAATACTGATAACACCTGATTCTGTGTCAATATCTTGCCATCTTAATGCGCAAATCTCACCTATTCGTAATCCTGTACTTAAACAAATGTATATTCCCAAATTCTTAAATGTAAAATGTTCTTGAATGTGGTTAATGATTTTTTTATGATTACTTTTACTCAATATTTCTATATCATGTCGCTCTCGTTCGGTAGGGAATTTAATATCAATCTGGCTATATTCAAGAAATTTGTTTTTTACACCGTATTTTAAAATCATTCTTAGTACTATGAGTATATCCTTAATTGATTTCTGACTGAGTTTATTTTCTAATTTCTGAAAAACAAACTCTTGTACCATGCTTTCTTCAATATGGCACATCTCTCCAAATGTTGGCAATAGATGATTCTCGATCAATAGTGAGTATGCCGAGATAGTTGATTTCTTCACGTACTGTTTTTTATCCTCTTTCCATAGGATTGCAATTTCTTTAATTGTCATTGTTGTTTCCATTTTATTCTGTTTTAGGTAATTAAACTATTTAAATAAGATAGAAATAATATTAGAGACTCCAAATAACTAAGTTTCCTAATTTGAGATTTAAGGAGTTTGAAGGGGAATGGGAAAAATGTCAAATTAAAGATTATGGGACAATTATTACTGGAAATACACCTTCAACAGCAGATTCCGAAAACTATCAAGGCGAATATCTTTGGGCTTCACCAGCAGATTTAGACATTGGCAAATTTGTTATTGAAACCCAGACTAAGTTATCATTAAAAGGATTTAATAAAACCCGAAAATTGCCTTTCGGAACAATCTTAGTGACTTGCATTGGATCCACTATTGGAAAGATGGGAATGGCTCAACAAGAGATGTCAACAAATCAACAGATAAATTCAATTATTTCATTTCCATCTAATAATAAAGATTATATTTATTATGCTATCAAAAGCCGATTTCCAAAATATTTAGCATTAGTTTCTGTGCAAGCTGTACCAATATTATCTAAATCTTCTTTTGAGAAATTAGAGAATTATATAACAACAAAAGACGAGCAAGATAAAATAGGAGTCTTTTTATCCTTGATTGACGAACGCATATCAACCCAAATTAAAATAATTGAAAAATTTGAATCCTTAATTAAAGGGCTTTGCCGTTTACTCATAATGAATAATAAACCAACAACAAAAATAAAAGATTGCCTTGTATGTCATTCGTCAACATTATCTGAATCTGAAATTGTAAATGATAGTGGGATTTTTTGTGTTTATGGAGCAACTGGTATAATAGCATATACATCTCAATACCAAATTGACCAAGATTCGATTCTCATAATCAAAGATGGTTCTGGAGTTGGAAGAGTTCAATATGCAAACGGTAAGTACTCTACTATAGGTACCCTTAACTCTTTGACTGCAAAAAATAACGTCTGTCTAAAATATCTCTTTTATTTTCTGAGTATATTTAACTTTGAAAAATTTATAGTTGGTTCAGGGATTCCACACATATACTTTAAGGATTACGGGGAAGCTGTTTTTTATTGTCCTTCATATGACGAACAACAAAAAACAGCTAATGTGCTTACAACCATAACTGATAAGGTAGAAATAGAGAAACAAATGTTACAAAAGATGAAAGAGCAGAAACAATATCTACTTTCTAATTTATTTATATAAACATACTTTGTAAAAGGAATTTTTTCTGCTTTTGATAAGCTGCAAGAATACCTTTTTCTATGCCTATCTTATCAACTACTTTGTCAAGAGTATTGGCCATCTCTTTTTGCTTTGTCAATGTGGGCAGTGGTACACCAAAAGAAGATAAATCTTTCTTTTGGATATTAGGTAGCCCACTACCTATACGTAACGCCATTATTGATGCTTCATTAGCTTTCAAATAATGGAAAAGGTATCTATCATTAATGATACCTTCTACGTTTTCTAATGTATAACAATGTCCTCCACTCCAAAAAGGAAGATCATTATATTGCACGTATCCACACGAGTTTCCTCCTTCGCTAATTGATATTGTATTACTATTAGTGTTATAGAAATTATAAAATCCCGATGGAGCAATTCCACCATTCATTACATAGTATTCACCAAACTCTGTTAATTCAGTTCCATTAACTTGCTGACCTTTTTTAATCTCGCACAGTCCACCAAGTTTCATATAATCACTTGACTCTCCCAATAGAAAATTGTATATCCCTTTAATTAAGGATTCAAATTTTTCAATTATTTTAATTTGGGTTGAAATGCGTTCGTCAATCTGGTATAGCAACGATGAAATCTTCTTTTGCTCTATTTTCTCTGGCATATAAACTTGTAGGTGTTTTAACTTTTCTCCGTATAAGTGTACCACAGATACCCCTTGTGCTATTTTGGCAATATCTAATTTACGAATTCCGTTTAGTTGGTAACTTAAAAAACATCCATCGTCATTTTTTAATCTAATGATGTTCAGGTCTCCTCCTAAAAGTATGTCATTTTGAGTTACACAGCGGGCGGTTGAAATATCAATTGCAGTTTCACCGGAAGAAGGAATGATTACATCATTCACTTTACTTTTTACAAGGTTAGTAGGGTTAATGTCAGTTCGGCTAATAATCTCATTAATAATTTCATACTTATACTTAGTATATAATTCACCATAAAGAATACAAGGCATTCCATTTAAAGATAGTTGATCTTTTGATATACCTGTACCTTTGGTTATCAATGCAATAGAATGTAATGTTATCTTTTCCCATTCCCCTTCAAACTCCTTAAATCTCAAATTAGGAAACTTTTTGTTATTGTTCGTATTATGCTTCATCTTGATTATTTATAAATGTCAATCTATTGCATTAAGGTTTTTCAGCACTCTATTTGTTGTCATATTATATAACTCCTTTGATTTTTGCCAATAATTCATCAACGGTAATATCACTCATCAATGCAAAAGCGAACCATTTTTTACCTAAATCTTTAACTGATGCTCCAAGGTGATATACTTTTTCGTCTATTAGTAAGAAGCGATCGTGCGCCAGATTGAATATGTCTACCTGAATCGGGGGATATTGGGTATTGTGTTTATCTATATCCAGTTGTAACTGTGCTGTGATTCGCTGTGTGTAGATTGTTGCTGTAACATTTGCGTTACGTTTATCCAAGAGTGTGAGTACTGACTCATCTACATAGTTGTCTATCAGAATAATCGATGTTTGGGCACTCTTTACTAGATTAGCTACAAATTTATACGCATCGAAGATCTGTCCATTATAGAAAATTCCTTCAATTGGAGGTAACGTAGTGCGGACAAAGAAATCAATTTTATCTTCAGTTTGGGCTACTCGTTGTTCTAATCGTTCCATACGATTGTTTATCGAATAACCTTTCAGTAAAAAGTCTTTTAATACCTTATTTGCCCATTGACGGAATTGAGTTCCACGAAGAGACTTAACGCGATACCCAACAGATATAATAACGTCCAGACTATACATTTTTATAGGTTTATCTGAATTTGCAATGTGCAAAAAATGCACATTGCTTTTTTCGTCGAGCTCATGCTCTTTAAATACGTTATTAATATGCCTCGTTATGACGGTACGGTCTCGTTGAAAGAGCTCCGATATTTGTGCTTGTGTCAGCCAAACCGTTTCATCTTCCATTCGCACTTCTATTTTAACCGTTTTATCAGGTTGGTATAAGATGATTTCATCTTGGTTATCCATATTCCTTTATTTGTTACATCTCAATCGAACTGTTCAGTATCTTCGGACAGTAGGATATGATACTACTTGTTTCTATTCTACTAATCCCAATTCTCGCAGATACACTTCAATTTCCTTATCCAATTCAGTACGTTTGGCTTCCAGGCCTTTAATATCTGCCATAACCTTCTTGATATCTATAGGTTCTTCTTCTTCAAATGTATCTACATAGCGAGGAATGTTTAAGTTGTAATCATTTTCTTGAATCTCTTGGAGTGTGGCGAGATGGCTGTATTTTTCTATTTCCGTACGTTTTTGATAGGTTTCAATAATTTTACGGATGTGTCCTGGACGAAGTTTGTTTTGTGTTTTTATCTTTTCAAATTCTTTACTTGCATCAATAAAGAGAATATTGTCATCTTCTTTACGACATTTCTTCATTACAAGAATGCAAGTGGGGATACTTGTGCCATAGAAAATATTAGCTGGCAAACCAATGATAGCATCAATGTAGTTCTTCTTCTCAATGAGAAATTGACGGATTTTACCCTCAGATGCTCCACGAAACAAAACACCGTGGGGAGCTACGCAAGCCATTGTTCCACCATCGTTCAGATGATAGATCATGTGGAGTATAAAAGCGTAGTCAGCTTTTGATTTAGGAGCAAGTACACCTGCTTTACTGAAACGGTCGTCATTGTTGAATTTGTCGGCAGCACTCCAATCGGCAGAAAATGGAGGATTGGCCACCACGGCATCAAACTGCAGTTCTTCAAATTCATCAGACTCAAGGGTATCGCCATTACGAATATCAAAATCGTTATACTTCACACTATGCAGAAGCATGTTCATTCGTGCAAGATTGTAGGTCGTGGGATTCTTCTCTTGACCGAAAATAGTATCAGCATTGCCATTTTTGGCTGTACGAAGTAGTAGAGAACCACTGCCACAAGTAGGGTCGTAAACCGATTTCAATCGCGTCTTTCCGGTAGTTACTATATCGGCTAATATTTGGCTCACTTCTTGGGGAGTGTAGAATTCACCTGCTTTCTTGCCTGCTCCAGCGGCAAATTGACTAATCATATATTCGTAGGCATCGCCCAAAATATCAATATCCGAAGCTTTCTGCAAACCGAAATCAATACCATCAAGAGCTATCAGTACATCGCTTACCAATCGGTTTTTATCTTCAACAGTTCTCCCCAATTTGGGAGAGGTTAGGTCAAGGTCGGAAAACAAACCTTCAAAATCATCTTCGCTGTCTTGACCGATGGTACTGTCCTCTATTTTTTTAAGAGAACGTTCCAATGCAGGAAGAATATTTTCTTTTTTTCTTATTAGGGCTATAACAGTAGAGTATAGAAATTCAGGCTCTACAAAATAACCAAGGTCCTGAATACAAGACTCTTTGATCTCTTTTTTCAGTTCTTCGTCGTTTGATGCCCAAGCCTGTTGAAAGCTTATTTCGTCTATTCGTAATTCATTGTTAACATGTCGTTCTATTTTTTCGGATAAGTACTTGTAGAAGATGAAACCAAGAGAGAAATACATAAAGTCGCTTGCCGACATATTTCCCCTCAATGTATTGGCAACCATCCACAGTTGGTTACGCAGTTTTTGCTGTAATTCTTCGCTCATATATTTTATTCTTTCTTTTATTCCCAACTAAACATCTCAATAATAGCATGTAATCTGCCCATTATATGTTTAAGTAAATGACGTTTCTCTTTAAATCCTACTTTCTTCTGCTCAATCGCTTCCTGAATGATTTCGGGCTTTTCGCGTTGTAAGTAATCATATTCTGCAAGGAAAGACATTAAGGATTCTATATTGATGCCTTCTTCCTCAGAAAGCTGTTTGACAGCTTTTTGTCGTGCTTTGGTTATATATTGGCTCAGTTTGGCTTCCAAATCTATTTTTTCATCGGCTTTTGCATCTTTAAAGCCTTCCTTATCTTCGTCCACATTTTGTTGTATGAATTCATCTATCAATTTGGCTTTATTGCGCATAGCAGGGTCTTTTATCATTGTGTCGATGATGCTTTGGCGCTTTTCTTTATAATCATTTTCATCAGGATTCAAGTTTGCAATCAATTCGAGTATGTACGCCACATTAATAATATCGCTGTGAAGTAATTCCAAACAGAAATCAATATCTTCCATTGTTTTGGGTTCGCCATAAGGGATTTCAGGCTCGGCAGCCATTTTCCTTGAAATCTCTTCTTTTGTATTACCAATAGCTATGTCCAGATATTTGCTTCTGAAATCCATATATTCCTGCTCCGACATCAAGAAATAAGGGTCGTCCTTTTGATATTCTTCATAAATTTGCACCTCAATTTTCTTCTTGATAATATCACGGAATGCCAGTATGAACTCTCGTTTATCGTATTCACTCTGTAACGCATCTATATAAAAAGGGGCGGGATATTTCTCCAGGAACGAAATCATTTTGAGATTTAACTCTTTCTTTACCTTGTCAAAAGGTTCACGAATAATGAATTCATTGGGGCAGTTGTTGCTGAATAGCTTGATAGACTTATCTACATTGCTTTTCAAGTTGCGAAAGCAAACGATTTTGCCAAATCGCTTTTTCTCGTTCAGTACACGGTTGGTTCGGCTAAAGGCTTGCAATAGTCCGTGGTATTCCATATTCTTATCCACATAGAGTGTATTGAGTTTCTTTGAATCAAAACCGGTTAGAAACATGCCTACTACCAGACATAGGTCCAGTGATTCCATATCTGCCCGTTTCTTTTTCAGACGCAGATTGATATCGTCATAATAGGCTCGAAAATTGTCTGTGCCGAAGGTTGTACCATACATTTCATTATAATCCTTCATAATGGCTTGCAACTCATCGGCATCTACCTTTTCATTGCTGAAATTTTGGTTCATACCTGTTAAATTATCGTCTTGGTCACCATTATTGGCATAAGTGAAAATTGCACCGATTTTTATTTTCGGTTTTAGCTCCTTGAATATCTTGTAATATTGCAATAGCATAGGTACGGACTGGACAGCAAAGAGAGCACCATACTCTCCGTCAAAAGTGGACTTGTTATAATTATTTAGAATAAATTGAGCAATCTCTCTCATTCTATTTTTGTTTGTAGTATCTAATACACTACCTTGTCCTTCGTAATATTCCACCAGGAAACCTAATACATTTTCATCGGCAATGGCATCTTTTATGAGATACTTATGCAGGCAGTCGCCGAAGATTTCTGCTGTAGTGCGTCCCTGTTTGGCATTTTCTTTAAAGATGGGTGTTCCTGTGAATCCGAATATTTGCAAATGATTGAAGAAATTTACAATGTTTTTGTGGCAATCACCGAAGTGGCTTCGGTGACATTCATCGAATATCATCACTATGTTCTGCTTCCTTACTTCCTGCAGATATTTATTGTAATAATCCTTGGTGACGGCACAATTCAACTTTTGAATGGTAGTAATGATAATTCTTGAGCTTCCGCTTAATCTTTTTATCAATTCACGGGTATCGTCGGTATTGTCAACCGCTCCGGGCTCAAATGATTCATATTCCGATTGCGTCTGTGTATCTAAGTCGTGTCTATCCACCACAAACATCACTTTGTCTATACCGTCTATTTCGGATACTAATTGAGCCGTCTTGAATGAGGTTAACGTTTTTCCTGCTCCTGTGGTATGCCATATATAGCCATTTTTATTTGTATTTTGCACGCGGTCTATAATTTTTTCAACAGCGTAATACTGATAAGGCCGGAGTACCATCAGGCATTTATCTCCTTCGTGTAGTACAATGTATTTACTGACAATCTTTCCTAACGTACATTTGGCAAAGAAAAAATTGGCAAACTTGCTGAGGTCATTAAATGGTCGATTCTCTATATTCGTCCAATTGAAGGTAAATTTATAGCCCGAATTGGGATTGTTGGCAAAGTAACGGGTGTCTACTCCATTAGAAATGACAAACAACTGAATATAGTCGAACAAACCACTGAATGAGGTTTTGTGATAACGTTGTATCTGATTGTAGGCTTGTTTTAGCTCTATACCTCGCTTTTTCAATTCTATTTGTACCAAAGGAAGGCCATTGATCAGGATGGTGACGTCATACCTGCATTTCTTTGTACCCTCCATGGTTATTTGGTTGGATACTTGAAATTCATTCTGACACCATTTCTGTTTATTAAGGAATTCCACCCAGATATGTTGTCCATCGTCGGCATCAAGTGTATAGATATCCCGTAATTTTTTTGCTTTTTCAAATCGCGTGCCACCCTCTAAATAAAGAAGAATACGGTCGAATTCAGTATCAGTAAACACTGTTTTGTTATGGCGTTGGAGTTCTTTTTGGTTGTGTTTTTCAAGCTGGGCTTTGAAGTTTTGTTTCAAGTTGTCTCCTTCTTTGAGAACAACATATTCGTAGGCATTATCTTGTAATGTCTTTATCAATCCATACTCTAATGCTTGTTCGCTTTGTGTGACCATAAATTACTTGCTTTTATCCAATAATGTACATCTGTCAATCCGGAACTACTTTTATGAGATTTATATTTTCTATAAATTATCAAACAATAGATGTAGTGTGCAAATGTATTGCTTTTATTTCTATTATGCGAAACGAATAAAACAATTTATGATAGAATGTTTGACAATTGAAAAAAAACAGTCCGTTTTTTCAATCATCAGCTAAGTCTTAATAGAAAGTTCTCTATTTATGTATAGGTAAAGAAAGCATAAACCGATTTTATAGAAGTAGAAAGGCATTCCAAAATATTGGGATACCTTTCTTTTTTTTATCAAAATAAATTTTACCTTTGCCTCTGTAATAAAAACAACAAACAAATGAAACAGGCAACTCTATTATTGTCTTTTATTGCTTTACTACTATGCGGCACAAGCTCTTCTATATTTGCTCATGGCAACAATGGAGATGAGATTTTATTTTTGAATTCAATAAATTTTAATCTTCCCTGGGCAAAGGCTATGTACTGGCATGCCAGTGAAGACTTGGAGCGGAAAGGGTTCGATGTAAAAGCCGAGTCGTTATCAGTACCTGCTCTGAGAGACCAAAGTGAAGTAGATGCGGTATTGTTGCATTTGAAAGAAAAATATCCGCTTCCTCCAAAGTTAATAGTCATGATAGGTGATCCGGGCTGGATTGTATGCCGGGAACTTTTTGATGGAATATGGAAAGATGTTCCTGTAATTATAACCAATTCCCGTGAATATTTGCCGGCTACGCTCGAAGTACTTTTGTCTCACGAACCATTGACTGCAGCCAACTCTGTTTCGGCGGATGTCTGGCGAAAGGGGTACAATGTCACTTTTTTACGTCAGGTTTATTATGTCAAAGAAACGATTGAGTTAATGCGGAAGATAATGCCTGAAATGAAGCGTATTGCTTTTATTTCAGACGATCGTTATATTAGTAAGATGGCTTGTTCGGACGTAGAGAATGCTGTGGCGAATTTCTTTCCGGATCAGGAACTTCATCAGCTGTCTACGACTTTTCTTTCCACTGAGATGCTGCTGGATACACTGCGTAGTTATGATCATACTACCGGCCTTATCTACTATTCCTGGTTCGAATCTCACAACCGGAATGATAATAACTATCTTTTTGATCATTTACAGGACATTATTCATAATTTTGTTCATACTCCTCTGTTTTTGCTTGCTGCCGAGGATTTATCCAAAGATACTTTTGCAGGTGGTTATTATGTTTCTTCCGAATCTTTTGGAAATTCATTACTTTCTGTGATCTATCGTGTATTGGATGGAGAATCTCCCTGTGATATTCCCGGAACGGATGGGGGCATACCTTCTGCTACTCTCTGTTATCCGGTGTTACAAGAGCATGGTATCCCCGAATCCCTTTATCCGAAAGACGTGACTTATGTGAACAAACCAGCCCCTTTTCTGGAGCAGTATGAGAAGCAGTTACTTTGGGCGGGTATTTCTCTTCTGGTAATAGTGATTGCTGTTATTTATTATATTTCTATTCTTAAAAAGGCATATGGTCGTCTGAAAGAGGCAAAAGAACAGGCTGAAGTAGCCAATCAGTTAAAATCAGCTTTCCTTGCTAATATGAGTCACGAGATTCGTACACCTCTGAATGCCATTGTGGGTTTTTCTAATATGTTGCCTCATGTTGAGGAAAAAGAAGAGATGGAGGAGTATGTTTGTATTATTGAGAATAATACAAATTTACTTCTTCAGTTGATTAGTGATATTCTGGATATGGCGAAGATAGAGGCCGGTACATATGATTTTCATGAAACGTATGTGGATGTCAATTCGATACTGGATGAAATAGAACAAAGTATCCGTTTGAGAATTAAGAATAAAAAAGTGGATCTCATTTTTGAAGAACGCCTCCCGCAATGTGTATTATATGCTGACCGGAACAGGTTGATACAAGTAATAACCAATTTTCTGACGAATGCTATTAAATTCACGGAAAGCGGGACGATCACAATGGGGTATCGTTTGAAAGATAAACATACAATTTATTTCTATGTTTCTGATACCGGATGTGGTATGTCTGATGAACAGTGTCAACATGTATTTGAGCGATTTGTGAAATACAACTCATTTATTCAGGGTACAGGATTAGGATTATCTATCTGTAAAATGATAATTGAAAAAATGGGCGGAAAAATAGGAGTCGACTCAACACCAGATAAAGGCTCTGTATTTTGGTTTACTCTTCCTTATCGACAAGAATAATTCTTTTTTTCCTGTCGGTAAAGGAAGCTTTTATTATTTTTCAAGTAATTCTTTCAGAAAAGTATCCAATTCTTCATCCAGACCTTTTAATAGTTCGTCATTTACAAGCAGTGTATCATCATCTATCAGAAGTAATTCGGCTACTGTTTCTCTGTCTTCGTCTACTAAAACAAAAGAGTAAGGTTTGAGGATTGTTAGCTTATCAAAATCTCCATTGTCCTTCATTCGGCAAAGAATAGGGCGGAGGACACGTTCGGCATTTTCATAAAAATCATCACTTTCATATGCAGACCATTCGTCAATGGTCACATTGACCAATTCGTCATCTTCGTCATCGAAGATGGATAGTTCGCCGGAATTCTGATTCGGCTGTATGTGAATATCTGTAACGATTGTTTGTTCGCAGCCGCAAGTAAACTTTGCGACTGCTTTTCGTATAGCCGATTCGATTACAGATTGTGATTGTTGACTCAGTTTCATTGGTTTTCCTCCTTTTATTTAGATCAAAGGTATAAAAAAAATGCAAATCCGACTATATTTTGATTAAAAATCATCATTAAATCGGTTCATTTGCATATTTAATGATGACAATCCGGCTGTCCGTTTCTGTAACTCTACCACATAAAGGCTGGTCATTACGTAATTCGGTATTTCGGATATGTCTACATTGTCTTTGTTTCTTTGGTCTATTTTATCTATTTTATAAGCTAATTCTTGAGCTTTTAGTGCCCATGTTTCGGCTTGTTCCAGTTCATCTTTTATTTCGTAGTAAACAGCAATATTGTATGCAGACTGCATTTTCTTTTTATCACTTTTCGCTGTATTGAAAGTTTGTTCCCAAAGTTTGAAGGCCTTGTCCCATGAGTTCTCACGGACGTATATGGCAGCGTCACGCATGTTTACGGAACCATTGTTGTAGAGATTGCGGGTGGCTGATGTCCAGTAGGGAAGGAGGTGCTTTACTGGAATTGTACCGGCAAACTCCGAGGCTTCTTGTTGTATCTGAGAATCCTGGATAAGGTGAGTCTGTACGTACGAACTTGTGTTGCCAAACTCTTCCCAGAAAATACTGTCATTGGGAGCGACGGTCAACATCGGATTTTTACGTTGGGGAATATAGATTCTAATCGTAGGATACACTTTCACATCTACACTACCATAATAACAACTCCAATCAGGAATATAACGAATCGTTTTGGTCGCTTTTAGCTGAAGGTTTTCCAGTGAGATCAAAAAGTCAACATCCAGACTTTCTGTCAGGTCCTTTACTTCTTCCCGAGTAAGTGTTTCTTCACGTGCAAATTTATCATTAGCACGCAGAGCAGAGTCACAAATGATTACTTCATCAAAATAGTTTTGGTTTGCTATACCTTCAGCCAATGATTCGGCCGCTATTTTGGCATCTCCATTGTTGTAAGCAACGGCACGGGCTATCTCATCGTCTTTCCGTGATCTGTCCGATTCTATCCATTTATTGTCAGGCACGCTACTGGTATTATTGACAATCGCGACCCGACGCAGTTCGGGAGGAAAGTTTATTTCCGCAGGCATCATATATTCGATAGGGATTTGCTCTATTGTTTGGCAAGAACTGAATGCCAGACAGAAGAGTAACAATAGCGTGAATGAGTATTTTGCCATAGTTTTGCTTTCTTTTTCAGCAAAAGTACGATTTTGTATGAATAAAAAAAAGTTCAAAACAATATTTAATTGTTTTGAACTTTTTTAGTAGTAAATGGGGAAGAAGTCAGAAGCCGGTAATTAGTAGTTGGAATGCCTTCGGCATGATAACGCTTACATGCTGCATAGATTCTAACTACTGACTTATTTACTAACTACTGAATCTTACGCCCTTCCGTGGCAATTTTTGTATTTTTTACCGCTACCGCAAGGACATGGATCGTTACGTCCTACTGTCTTTTCTGCACGTAGGGGCTCACGCTTTACAGCTTCGCGGGTATCCTGCTGTGCAGCAGCCTGTTGATTCGGATCGTTCAGGTCTTGTTTCTGTTCACGATATTTACTTAAATCCTGGCGACGTTCGGGAGCTGCTTCACGCACTTCTACACGTTGTGCCTGTTCGGGAGCTTCCTGTACCGGGATTTGTCCGCGCATCAGGATAGATACAGTCTGGTTATTGATCTTGTTTACCATAGTATCAAACAAGTTCACTGATTCCAGTTTATAGATCAATAACGGATCTTTCTGTTCGTAGCTTGCATTTTGTACTGAATGTTTCAATTCATCCAGTTCACGAAGATTTTCTTTCCATGCTTCGTCAATTACATGAAGCAGGATTGATTTCTCGAATGATTTCACTACCTCTTTAGACTCGCTTTCGTAAGCAGCTTTCAGATTGCAGGAGATGTTGTACATACGTTTTCCGTCCGTGATAGGAATCAGAATGTTTTCGTACATATGTCCCTGGTTCTCATATACCTGTTTGATTACAGGATTTGCTATTTGTGCCAGACGTTCACTTTTACGTTTGAAGTTAGCCATTGCTTCATCAAAAGTTCTTTCTGCCAGCTTTTCTTTCTTCTCACTACGGAATTCTTCTTCTGTGAAAGGAGCATCCATAGCCAATGTCTGAAGAAGGTCAAACTTACAGTTTTCATATTCTGCATTGTTTTCAATGGCTGCTGCACAACGGTCCCAGATCATATTTACAATGTCCATACCGATACGTTCGCCCATTAACGCATGGCGACGTTTCGTATAAACAACTGTACGTTGCTTGTTCATTACGTCATCATATTCCAGCAAACGTTTACGGATACCGAAGTTATTTTCTTCCACTTTCTTCTGTGCGCGTTCAATGGAGTTTGAAATCATCTTATGTTCGATCATTTCTCCTTCCTGGAATCCCAGTCTATCCATAACACCGGCGATGCGGTCGGAAGAGAAGAGGCGCATCAAATCGTCTTCCAGTGATACGAAGAATACAGAAGAACCCGGATCACCCTGACGTCCGGCACGACCACGCAACTGGCGGTCTACACGGCGGGATTCGTGGCGTTCTGTACCAATGATAGCCAAACCACCGGCAGCCTTAACTTCCGGACTCAGTTTGATGTCGGTACCACGACCTGCCATATTGGTAGCAATAGTCACCGTACCTTGTAAACCTGCTTTTGCCACAATGTCAGCTTCCCGCTGGTGTAACTTCGCGTTCAATACATTGTGCTCAATCTTACGCATGGTCAACATCTTGCTCAGCATTTCGGAGATTTCTACCGAAGTAGTACCTACCAGTACCGGGCGGCCGGCATTGACCAGTTGTTCTATTTCCTCAATGACGGCTTTATACTTTTCGCGTTTTGTTTTATAAACGCGGTCGTTCATATCTTTACGGGCAATAGGGCGGTTGGTAGGGATAACCACTACATCGAGTTTGTAGATATCCCAAAGTTCACCTGCTTCTGTTTCGGCAGTACCGGTCATACCCGATAGCTTGTGATACATACGGAAGTAGTTCTGCAATGTGATGGTAGCAAAAGTTTGTGTGGCAGCTTCTACTTTAACACGTTCTTTAGCTTCGATAGCCTGGTGGAGTCCGTCCGAATAACGACGACCTTCCATGATACGGCCTGTCTGCTCATCAACAATCTTCACCTGTCCGTCAATTACAACGTATTCGTCGTCTTTCTCAAACATGGTATATGCTTTCAGCAACTGATTGATGGTGTGTACGCGTTCCGATTTGATGGCATAGTTGGTCATCAGGGCATCTTTCTTTTCCAGTTTCTGCTCGTCGCTCAGATCCTTCTCATTTTCCAGTTCAGAGAGCTGTGCTGCGATATCCGGCAATACAAACAGAGTAGGGTCGTCAGAATTACCTGTGATCAGGTCAACACCTTTGTCCGTCAAGTCTACGCTGTTCATCTTTTCTTCAATAACGAAATACAATGGGTCAGTAGCCTCATGCATACGTTTATTGTTCTGTTCCATGTAGATCTCTTCTGTTTTCAGCATACCAGCTTTGATACCCTGTTCACTCAGGAACTTGATCAATGCTTTGTTTTTGGGTAATGCCTTATGACTGCGGAAGAGAGCGAGGAATCCTTCTTCTACCTCTTTCTTATCATCTGATGCGATTAATCTCTTAGCATCTGTCAGATATTTGGTAGCCAATACTTTCTGGGCTTCTACAAGACGTTCTACCAATGGGCAAAGAGATTCGAAAAGCTGGTCTTCACCTTTAGGAACGGGACCGGAGATAATCAACGGAGTACGCGCATCATCAATCAATACCGAGTCTACCTCATCGACAATAGCATAGTTGTGTTGGCGTTGTACAAGGTCTTTGGGACTGATAGCCATATTGTCGCGCAGGTAGTCGAAACCAAATTCATTATTTGTACCGAAAGTGATATCAGCCAGATAAGCCTGACGGCGTGCATCTGAGTTTGGCTGATGACGGTCAATACAATCAACGCTTAATCCATGGAACATATAAAGCGGTCCCATCCATTCGGAGTCACGTTTTGCCAGATAATCATTCACTGTTACTACATGTACACCATTTCCTGTCAGCGCATTGAGGAATACAGGCAGGGTAGCCACCAGGGTTTTACCTTCACCTGTTGCCATTTCAGCAATTTTTCCTTTATGAAGTACTACACCACCAAAAAGCTGTACATCATAATGGATCATATTCCATACCGTATCATTTCCACCGGCATTCCAGTGATTCTGATAGATAGCTTTGTCTCCTTCGATGCGTACGAAATCTTTGGTTGCGGCCAGTGTACGGTCAAAGTCTGTGGCAGTTACCACAATTTCTTCATTTTCGGTGAAACGTCTGGCCGTGTCTTTTACAATAGAGAAAGCTACCGGGAGTACTTCTTCCAGTGCTTTTTCATATATTTCGAGTATCTCTTTTTCGAGTTTATCAATCTGAACAAATACCTCTTCACGATCTTCCAGTTCTATTGACTCAATGCTTGCTTTCAGTTCTTCCACTTTGGCACGTTCCTGGGTAGCAGAGTTGTAAATGTATTGTTTCAGTTCTTGTGTTTTGGCACGAAGTCCATCATTATCCAATTTTTCAATCTCAGGGTAAGCGGCTTTGATTTTGTCTACCCAAGGTTGAATTTCTTTCATGTCTCGTGTGGATTTGTTTCCGAAAATCGAGCTCAAAAATTCATTAAATCCCATTTGTGTATTATATTTATTATTATTTACTAAGTTGAAAAAAGTGTGTTTTTACCGTATGGTAAGTGGAGTTGAAGAGCAGGCATTGGGAGCCCGTATCCTCATCGTATGAGCCAGTGTTGGTGCGATATGGCCTACACTTACAGGTATTTCTATAATTTCCGGTTTCACCGAGTTACCAAAAAACACAAGTGGTACCGGGATATGTGCACTACGGATTATTCTGTTTTCCGTCGGGTTGGATTCATTGACAATTGTCCATCCCGGAAGCACTTCAATGAGCAGGTCTCCCGAACGTTTGCGGTGAAATCCGTTGCGTATCAGGTCTATTTCCGGTGTCCATGAGCCTAATAGCAGGCGTTGTGCCGAATATGCTTCGTTTACGCCACTAAATTGCATCAGGAAGTCGGCTGCTTTATTCTGTATTTCAGAAAGATCGAGTTGTTTTTTCTCTATCAGTTTGTGATTGAGATATATTTGCTGGTCATAATAAGCCTCTACGTATTGCCCTTCGCCGTAAGTAGCCATCAAAAACATATTCAGCAGAGCTGCACAACGATTCAGGTGGAATTCTCCTCCGGGAATGCGGTAAAGTCCATGATCGGCCGATTCTGTGTCCACGTATCCGGTAGAAGTAATGCAGAAAAGTACATTTTGAAGTCCGATCTTTTTGTCGATCACATCCAGCAGGTGAGCAATACTGCGGTCCAGTCTTACGTATGTATCCTGCAATTCCATAGCACACTCCTGCGAGGTTTTATGGGCATAATTGCCGGCATAATACATTAGCGAAAGCATGTCCGGTACTTCATCTTTTCCTATATTACTCTTATCCAGTAACTCTTCGGTCAGTAAATTTACTTCGTCATTAACGAACGGACTGGCTATCAGTCTGCGGAACTTATTTCTCCGGTCATCATCAAATTTATATTTGAAAGGGGTGTCTCTCCATTCCGGCAGGTAAATATATTTCTCCATGGGATGAACCGGTGTCCATGTCATATCTCCGATACGGAAATCAACAGCCTGACGATCATTATATTGGCTAACCCACCAGGGAAATTCTGTATAATAAGTGGTGCTACACCATTTTCCGGTATTGCTATTCAGCCAGAAAGCACCGTTACCGGCATGTCCTGCTGCAAATATGGCAGCATCACGGAAAGGGGCAATAGCGTATACCAGCCCTTTGTTGCGTGTAGCTATTTTAAGTTCATCGGCGATAGTGGAAGTGAGCAATAGGGCAGGAGAGCTACTTTCGTCTGTGTAGTTTCCCATAAACGCCGGATCGTCCACACAGTTAATAGGGCGTAGTGTCGAAATATCCAGCCATTGATTGGCGGTAATTCCGTTCATAGAAGGCGTTGTTCCGGTATAAATGGCAGCTATAGCCGAGGCGCGGTCTACTTTGCTGAAATTATATTCCGTATTACGAAATACTTTGCCTTCTTTCCAGAGTCTTTTGAATCCTTTTTCGCCATATAGGGAGGAGAAAGCTTCCAGATAGTCTGTACGCAGCTGATCGATGGTCAGGCCTATCACCAGTTTTGGAGTAGCAGGTAACGGCTGAGCCTGTAGCCCGGTAATGGTAAGTACAGTAAGTATGGAAGTCAGTAATCCTTTCATTTCGTTTTTTTATAAGTCAAAATAAGATTGCTTGCTGAACGTATCAACAAACTGAGTGCCAAAGGTACGACAGCTAAATCAATTCTTTGCGGTATTACCGGAAAAAGCAGTATAAAAAGTGTTAAAACAATGCAGTTTAGCATATGGTACCAACATTTTCGTCCTTTTCTGGCAGCATTTACAATGATTGGCAGAAAGATAAGCCCCCCCGGATGGAATACAAAAAGCAGGTAATTGGAGCTGACAGCAGGATGTTCTGAAAACAGAGCGAGAAATGCAATAATACAACCGGCAATGCCCGCTGTACCAAACAATATGAGATCGATTCCCCAAAGTCCTCTTTTCTTTCGGATACCATAGATGCTGGCACCTGCTACAATAATAAACAAAAGCAGCGCCGATCTCATTGGGGTAAATATATCCGCGATACTTATTGGGGCAGGTGATGAATTTTCGTCTTCACAATTGATAATTAGTTCTGTATCTGCCACCAGTGGCCTTTCGTTCCTATTATTCGTGATTTTTGCTGTTTCAAATGCATTTTTCAGATAAAACGGGGCAAACATCATTTGTCGGCTTGTAATGGGGCGGTCTGCTTCGCTTCCGATGCAAAAGTCAATACCGAATTGTGCCCATGGATGCCCGTTGGTATATTGGTGTACAATGTCGCGGAATGATTTCGTGCCGTCTTTCTCCGGATAGTTGTAAATCACTTTTCCCTGTATACTTTCTTCTATTTTATCCCGTGGGCGGGTAGCACAGTTATCGTAGAAAAAGTTATACCGGTACACCCGGTTTTCCGGTCGGCTGTTTTCTATCAGTAGCGCAAGGAGTTTTTGTTTTTCTTCCGGGGTCAGGTTGAGTGTTTGTTGCCATACACTACGTTCATCGAAGATATATTCGGCTGCGAACCGGTCATAATTCATTCCTCCGAGAATGTAATCTGTCTGTCCCAGTGCAAAACGAAAAATAAAATTGGGTGCGCCGAAGTTGAATATTCCGTAGTTGAATACCCAATCAATGCCTTTGGATGGCTCTTCATAACGGATGGCAGTATGTCCGAAATAAGAATAGATCTCTTCTCCGGGAGCACATGTCAGCAAACTGAGACGAATGGAATCCGCGTTATTATCCGGTGTTCCTTTGCCATTTGTAGCCAGGCACAGAAGGAACAATATCAATATTATTTTTATTCTTTTCATCATGAGGATTGTAAGACTGATACCTCTATTTTTTTGCAAAGATAATGCAAACCGAGAGTAGAATAAAATGAACTCGTTCATTTTTTATGCCAAGGTGCAGCATATCTTCGCTTTTTTAGCAAAAAAAGGAAATAAAAATTGAAATAGATAAAGTTGTACACTTTTGCATGACAAGAATGTACAACCTTGTATCACAAAGGTGTACATTCTTGTCATGCAAAAGTGTACAACTTGACTATGCCTGTATTCACTTTACACATTTTGGTTAATATCTACTGTTTTCCTTCACAGTTTCTTGATTGTTTTACT